>NZ_CAXAXI010000028.1:0-30546 GCF_963972995.1 uncultured Altibacter sp. | reverse complement strand
AAGAGAACGACACTCAAAAGGAATTTAAAGGCCACTTTACACTAAAACGATAGATCCATATTATGAATATTAAGACAACCTACTTATTACTTTTATTAATAATAGCCCCATTTGTTTACGCACAAGACGGGATCCCTGTGTATTCTAATTATTTTGCAGACAATTACTATTTATTGCATCCTTCCATGGCGGGAGCAGCAAATTATTCTAAGCTGCGAATCACTGCAAGACAACAATGGTTTGATCAAGACGAAGCTCCCAACATTCAAACGCTGACATTTAATACTCGGCTTAATGATCGCTCTGGTGTTGGCGCCATTCTTTTCAATGATCGAAACGGATATCATTCACAGGCCGGAGCGTATTTAACATACGCACATCATATTTCCTTTTCACGCGGAAGTGACGTTGACCTTAATCAATTATCTTTGGGGTTAAGCGGAGGTTTTATTCAATCTAAATTAGATGAGACACAATTTGACCCTAACGATTTCGACCCCATTATTGCTGGGATCATACAGAGTACATCTTATTATAATATAGATGCAGGTGCTTCCTATAACTTTTTAAATTTTTCGGGCCATTTCACTATCAAAAACCTAATTTTTAAAAATAGAGGTCTCAATGATGAAGGATTTGAATCAAATAATCAAAGACGGTATATGATTGCAGGATCGTACAATATAAGTAAGTATGGTTCTTATTGGATGTTTGAACCCTCATTCCTGTTTCAATTTCAGGAACGTACCGGAGAGCAAGCTATAGACATAAATTTTAAGGCGTATAGAGAATTGGAAGAGGGAAGAATTTGGGGAGGTCTTTCTTACAGAAGATCTTTTGACGGATCGGAATATTTGGATGGTACTGAGATTAAAGATCAAAAACTTCAGTATTTCACACCTGTTCTAGGGGTTAATTATAAGAAATTCGTTTTTGCTTACATGTACTCGTATCAAACAGGCACAGTACGATTTAGAAGTGGTGGTTTTCATCAAATAACCCTTGGGTATAATTTTGTAGAAGGGAAGATACGACGTTGGTCGCAAGACATGCGGTACAACGGTATGTTACGACCTAACAATTAAAAAAAATGCCCCAATTACGGGGCATTTTTTATTCCCAAGTATAGTTTTTCTTACCAGCTTGTTTCTTCAATGCCTGGATCATGGCGTTTTCCAACCCGTTTGATGCTTCCTTAGATTTTGAGATTACATACGTTCTGCGTTTTTCATTGAGCTCTGAAATCTGTTTCTGTATGCGTTCTCTTTCCGCACGCTGTTGAGCGATATGCCTTTTGAGTTCAGAAGATGTCTTCTCTTGTAACTCCTTCGGAAGATCCTCTTTTTTTAGTTCAGTAAAACTAAACCCTTCTTCAGCTTCAGCATCGACCAAATCCCAGGTAGCATTCTTATATAAATGCGAGCTTTTTGTAACCGTTCTACTTACGGCATTCGCTTTACTATAGTCTGCTGCATTATCATCTTGCTCCATTTGTAAAGCCACTTTACGTTTTCCGTGAGCTCCATAAGGTATATATGTATTATTCAATTCAATATTGAGTTGTAAAATAACATCATCGTAAGGCGAGGCGATATGTACGGTCTCTACATTGTGGTTAATCGCCATATAATCTCCATAAGTAAGCAAAGCCCCATCCTTCCAGTATGAGGAGATCCCGTGTTTGTAATCACCGCAAAAAATTGTATTGATCACGACATTTTTCTCTTTGGCGTTCAGAGATGCATCTTTATAGTGAACGTCTCCTTGGGTGAAAGGCTCGTTACCCGCAATGAAGATCATTTTTAAATCGTCTGCATCGTTCCCCCAATCCAACTGCTCCAACGAAGCCTGTATTACCGTGCCACAATATTCACTACCGCCGTTGGTAGTAAGAGAGAACAATTCTTTTGAAACATCATCGAGGTCTTCTGTGAAACCTAGAATCTTTCGTATATAACCTTCCCGTGCATTCAGATTGTCATTGCCATATTCGTATAAAGCAATTTGAAGAGAAGGTCGCTCATTGCGACATTTTGCATAAGAAAGTTCATTTACGATCTCCCATAACTGCGCTTTAGCTTGATCAATCAATCCATCCATGCTATTGCTTGTATCTAGCAACAAAGCCACTTTTATATAGTGTTCTTTTGCAATGGAATTGTGATGAGTCTTTGTAGTTTCATTAAAACCAATACGCTTGGGCGTATCTGCCTTACAAGATAGAATGCTTGTAGATGCTAGAATGAATGTAAAAAGATATATCGTTTTCATAGGGTTTTAGATTATATTTATAGAGTAAACATAATACCAAGATATTTGCTGTAAAATATGAACTGAGGGAACGTGCCATCTCAGTTAGTCAATAGCAATCGTTCTTTAGGGAAGCTTGTTTTTTACCTGTAAAGAGGTCGTAAATGCGTCTATACTGGTTTTTAGGATCGAACTAAAGTATGTATGTTTACGGTGAAAAACGACACATGTACAGAGCTTTCTTATTTTTTCTCATTCTGCTGTTTTCAGTATTAACTGTAGTTCAAGGGCAGACAATGCGCAAGCAACAAGGAACGTTTACGCTCTCGGGGAAGGTACTTGAAGAGGAAAATGACCTACCCATCTCAAAAGTAAACGTCGAGATCCAAGGGGGTAAATATACTACAACCAATGAGCGAGGTGAGTTTACGATCACCGCTAGTATAGGAGACGAACTTATTATTAAAAGTGACGATTTTGAAACCGTTTACCACACCATACGCGACAAACAACAAGTGGTAGTAAAGGTAAAGAAAGCCGGAAGCGAAGCCCTGACGGTACAGTCTACTTCCAAGGCTGCTTCCCGAGATCTTTTTAAGCAGTATATTGATTCCTCTAATTTTTTTCTGAAAAAGAATGCTAAAAAAAGCATTGAGTACGTGACAAGAGCCTTAGAATCTGTGCGGTCTAAGAAAGCTACAGATGCTCAAAATGCCATCGCGTTCCTAACTTTAGGAAATATAAACTCCTATTGGGGGCAGTACGATCTTGCTGTAGACAATTACAAAACCAGTATTTCTTTCAACCCGGCGCAGAACACCCGTATCAAATTAGCTTCTGCCTATATGGATAATAAGAATTACCAAGAAAGTATTGCGTCCTATAAAGATTTACTAGAAGAGTCACTGTCCAATTATCAACGCGTTGAAGTATATGAAGGATTAGGGGATACGTATAAGGCGATTAATGATCCCGTTAAGAGTGTATTTAATTATCAGAAGGCCCTTGATATTGCCAACGCACACAGCATCACACCTAAGATAACCGACCTTAATTCTAAGATAGGAGAGGCTTATGCGCAGGGTGGAGCCGTGCAAGAAGCTGAAGAATATTTCGATAACTCACTAAGTCTTGCCAAGAAAGAAAATAAAAAAAGAGCCGTTGCAGAGAAGAACAAAGTGGCCGATTTCTACAATCAGAATCGCAATTATGACAAGGAGATTAAACTGCGAGAAGAAGCTTTGAACGAGATCCAATCTTTGGATGCAGATGATACGGAAGAAGACCTGTCAAGTCCCTTAACCCCGCAACGTCAAAATTACAAGATCGCCAATGCGTATGTAGGCCAGGAAAGATACAAGGAAGCAATCCCTTATCTGCAGCGTAGTATTACTGAAGCAGATAAGAAAGAAGACCTGCTCGTACAAAAGGATGCAACCCGAAAACTATCGGAGATCTATCGCGATATTGGCGATTTTGGCAAAGCGGCAGAGACGTACGAACAGTATGTAGAGGTTGTGGATGAACTCTATGTAAAGAAAGAACAGGAGATCTCCCAAGCAGCCCGCTTTAACAGAGAGATCGCTTTGAGACAGAATAGGATCATTAGCTTGGAGAATGAACGCAAGCTCAACGAAAGCCGCTATCAATTGGCTTTTGAGAATCAAGAACTCATTCAAAAGAACAATCGAGTGCAGCAGTGGGTAATAGGTTCATTGGTCCTTATTGCCTTATTGCTTTTACTAATCGCTTACACGCAGTACAAAAGCGTAAAACAGCAAAAATATGCGAATAATCTTTTGGCATTAAAATCATTGCGAACCCAAATGAATCCGCATTTTATTTTTAACGCACTCAATTCAGTAAATAGTTTTATTGCCAGTAACGATGAGCGGGCAGCCAATACCTATTTAAGTGATTTTTCTCAATTAATGCGTTCTGTTTTGGAGAACAGTGAGGAGGATTTTATTCCTTTGGCCAAAGAGATCGAGCTACTTGAATTATATGTACAATTGGAACACATGCGTTTTAAGAATAAATTTGATTACTCCATCACGGTGGATGAAACGCTACAACTTAGTGAGTTTGTTATTCCTCCTATGTTATTGCAACCCTATGTAGAAAATGCCGTTTGGCATGGGCTTCGATATAAAGAAGAAAAAGGACTATTAGAAATACATTTTGAACAAATCGATCCCGAAACAGTTTCAATAACCATTAGCGACGATGGTATTGGCCGAAAAAAATCGAAAGAGCTGAAGACCGAGCATCAAAAGAAGCAAAACTCTAAAGGCATGGGCAATATTCAAAAAAGAATTGCAATCTTAAACGAAATGTATAAAGACAAGGTGGATGTTTCCGTCGAGAATATTTTTGAAAATGAAGCAGGTACACGCGTGGTTCTAATTTTAAAGAAAGACTAATGAAGTTAAAGGCCATTATTGTTGAGGACGAAGAGAACAGCAGGGAGATCTTAAAGAACTACTTGGCTAAGTATTGCCCCAATGTTTCACTACTAGGAGAAGCTGCCAATGTTGAAGAAGCGCTACTACTTATTCGAAATAATCCTTTGGATCTGGTGTTCTTGGATGTAGAGATGCCTTATGGCAACGCTTTCGATCTCTTGGATAAGGTTGGGGATCGTCAGTTCGAGACGGTATTTGTTACTGCTTATAATCACTATGCTATTGATGCACTCAACGCACACGCCTCGTATTACCTCTTAAAGCCTATCTCGATCGATAAATTAATTGAAGCTGTGGACTATGTTTCAGAAATAAAAGAAAAGGAAAACAGACTTGCGCATACAGTGCTGCAACCAAACCATCGTCATGTTACAGGAAAGATCACTATTCCCATACAAAATGGTTTTGAAGTTTTACAGGTAGCAGATATCATTTACTGTCAGGCCGATGATAATTATACTAATATCTTTTTAAAGGACAGTAAGAAATTGGTGAGTAAGACCCTAAAATATTTTGAAGATCTCTTACAGGACAATGGTTTTGCTCGCGTGCATAAATCGTATTTAGTGAACGTAAATGCAGTTACCGAATACAATAAGGGTAAAGGGGGAAGCGTCGTGTTGAGCAACGGAAAACAAATTATGGTAAGCCCTTCCAGAAAAAAAGAACTGTTGTCGTATTTTGAATAAAAAAAGAACAAATGATTATTAAAGCTGTCAATGGGAAATACCCGGAGATTCCGGACGATTGTTATGTTGCAGAGAATGCTACCATAGTGGGCGAAGTTACTATGGGCAGACTTTGCAGTGTTTGGTTCAATGCTGTAATAAGGGGAGACGTTCATTTCATTAAAATGGGCGATAAGGTCAACGTACAAGACGGGGCCGTAATTCATGCCACTTATAAAACCTCTCCAACGACCATTGGGAACAATGTATCTATTGGCCACAACGCTATAGTACACGGGTGTACGGTGCAGGACAATGTTTTAATAGGCATGGGTAGTATTGTAATGGATGACTGTGTGATAGAAAGTAACTCCATTATCGCAGCGGGCGCTGTAGTGACCAAGAATACTGTGGTAACATCGGGAAGTATCTATGCGGGCATTCCGGCGAAGAAGGTCAAGTGTATTTCTAAGGAATTGCTGCACGGGGAGATCCATCGAATTGCCGAGAATTATGTATTCTACTCGGGTTGGTTCAAGAGTTAAAAGTCTTTTTCTTCTACGGAAATGATTTCCGCATACGCACGAAGTAAAAATTGCAAGGTATCTTTTGAAGCGTTCGTAAAGAACTGAAGCTTTGGAACGTTGGTTTCCTCATTGCTAAGATTATGCGATTTTAAAAGCTTTCTTGTTTGTCGCGCCACAGCTTCTCCCGAATCGATGATCTTAATATGAGGCGGTACGATCTTCTTTAATTGCGGGATGATATAGGGATAATGACTACAGCCAAGAACAATATAATCTACGTTGGCAGCCAGCATTGGCGCCGTGTGCTTTTGAAGCAGGGAATACATTTCGGGACTATCGAGTTGACCCGCTTCAATAAGAGGGACAAGACCTTCTCCTACAATCTCTATTACTGAAATATCCTTTGTAAACGCGTGTGATGTTTGGTGAAACAATGCACTGCTAAGCGTTCCTTTGGTAGCTAGAATTCCGATGCTTTTGGATTGTGTTTGGAGTGCTGCAGGTTTTATAGCCGGTTCGATGCCAATAATGGGGAGATCGTAATTCTTCCGAAGCAAATCAATAGCATTTGTTGTTGCCGTGTTACATGCAACCACGATCATTTTACATCCTAGAGCAATAAGTGCTTCTGTATTCTTAATGCTAAGGGTGCGTATTTCGTTGGCAGATTTTTGTCCGTATGGGGCATTTTTACTATCTGCCAAATAAATGGTATGCTCATTAGGCAATAAGGCATGGATTTCCTTCCAGATAGAAGTGCCTCCTACGCCGGAGTCGAAAATACCAATGGGTTGTGCCTGTTTCATGACCATAAAAATAAAAACTGCTCTCTATAAAGAGAGCAGTTTTTATTTATTTTTTCTGAATAAAATGGAATTAGATTCCTAATTCTTTTTTTACATCCGGAAGTAAGTCATATCCGTCTGCCAAGATCACACCGTTTCCGGTAGCAGAATCCAATACATATTGATATCCTTTAGCTCTGGCAACTTTTTGGATCGCTGCACGTGCTTTCTCCAAAAGTGGCTGGAAGATATCGATCTCTTTTTGCTGCAAGTCTTTCAAAGCTTGTTGTCTGTAAGATCCAATGTTGTTCTGCATTCCTTGTACTTCTTGTACGCGTTTTGCATTCTCCTCGTCGGTTTTGCTTTCAGCTTCCCCTTCGTACAATTTGATCTTAGTGTCAAGTTCTTTCGCCATGGCTTTGATCTCTGTATCGTAGGTCTTTTGAAGCTTTTCAAGCTGACTTTGTGCTGCTTTCATTTCTGGCATGATCTCTACCAAAGCCTGAGTATCGATATGAGCCACTTTAGACTGTGCATTCACAAAACTTGTAGCTCCTATAAAAAGTACTACTGCAACTGCAAATAATTTAAATTTCTTCATTGTAATTGTATTAAAAATTAAGTGTTATAACTATTAGGGTTTATACTATTTTTGAATATTATCGTCCGCCACCGTCACCGTCCTCTTCACCATCTCCGGCTCCCGGGGGATTATTTCTATTTTGTCTTGCTTCTAAGATTGAGTCTTGGCGTCTTTTACGCTCATCCAACAAACGTTGTCTTCTCGTTTCAAATTCTAATTTCTTCGCTTCACGAATCGAATCACGTACACGCTTACGCTCTTCCATGATCTTTTCACGTTCGTCTTTTTTAGCTTCAATAGCTTCTTCACGCTCGGTCACAGCTGCATCTTCTTCCATGGAAAGATCGTCCCGTGCTTCAATTTCTCGCTTTTCTTTCTTATTAACAGCTTCGGTTCGTTTGGCAGCTCTGTTAATGCTTCGTAATACCTGATCGCTAATGTCATTTCGCTCTGCTGCAAAAAGCATTACCACATCGGCAGATTTATCAAAGATGAAATCGAATTTCTTAGCTTCAGCAATTTCCTGAACAATATTGAAAACCTGATCTTGTATAGGCTGTACCAATTGGCGACGTTGTATCATTAGGTCTCCGTTCGGCCCGAAGCGATCCTGTTGATATTTCAACATCTCGTCCTCCTCGATCTTAATCTCTTCTTCTCTTTCTTCGACCAATTCCTTTGTAAGCAAAACACGTTCGTTACTTAAATTAAGCTTCATTTGGTCTATAGCCTTTTGCTTCTTCTCAATATCCTGTTTCCATCGTTGTACCTTTCCTTCTAATTGCGTGGAAGCTTCGGTGTATTCAGGAACATTTTCCAAGATATATTCCATATCAATATATCCAATACGAACACCTCTCTGTGCTTGAGCAGTAAAGCTTATGCATAACATGACAAGTGCGAAAAAAAGTAACTGTTTCGTTTTCATAATTGCTGGTTGTTGTTTAAGAAAATATCGTGCCAAAGTTAAAATTGTTGTCCAATGATAAAATGTGTTTCCCATCCGTTTTTCTCGTTTCCACCAAGAATAGGATCGAATCCATATCCAAAATCTATCCCCAATAATCCAAATGCAGGCATAAATATACGTAATCCTACGCCAGCAGAACGCTTAATACTGAACGGATTATAGTTTCTAAACCCATCGTAAGAGGCTCCCCCTTCTACGAAACCAAGCACATATATGGATGCGAGCTGTTTTAAAGTAACGGGATACCTTACTTCTAACGAAAATTTATTGAAAATGGTATTTCCGTCTGTATCGGATAGTGATTGATTCGGATATCCACGCAACTGGATGACTTCTCGACCGTCCAAACTAAAAGCACCAAGCCCATCTCCTCCTACAAAGAATCGTTCGAAAGGAGGAACGCCTCGATCACCATTGTAGGCTCCTAAGAACCCAAATTCGGTGGCAGTACGAACGACCAAATCTCCGGTTAGCTTAGTGTACCACGTCCCCCTGAATTTCACCTTATAATATTCCAAAAATTTGAAACGCTCTTGGTCGATCTCTGCAATACGCGCTCTTGCATCTACAAAATCCACATCGGTAGAAGGAACTGCGTTAAGCACTCTCCGCTCGTCGGACAAGGCATCGTAATCCACTCCATTAAAAGCGGAATAAGGAGGGGTTAGTTTTGCAGTAATGCTAAACTCAGATCCGGATTTTGGATAAATTGGGTTTGTAGCGGTATTGTTTCGGCTTAACCCTATGGTGTATGCTAAGTTGTTTGAGAATCCATCACCAAAGGTAAAGAGCCCGGTATTGTAGTTTTTAAGGTTATAGTGCTGAAAACTCACGGCTTGAGACAGTGTGAAGTAATCGTCCGGCCACTGCAATCGTTTTGCAATACCCACAGAACCTCCTGTAATTAAGAAGCGTCGATCTCTGTCTGCCTCACGATTTACAAAATCGTAAAAGTACTGTACGGTATGTGAGAAGGAGGTACTCAATTGTACGGGTTTCTTTCCACCCAACCAAGGCTCGACCAAGGAAAGACTATAAGTTTGGTAGAAACTACTCGCCTGTGCCCTAAGAGAAAGCTTTTGTCCGTCCCCCATAGGGAGCGGTTTATAGGCTTCCCCATTAAAAATGTTTCGAAGTGAGAAGTTGTTGAATGAAAGCCCCAATGTTCCTACGAAGCCCCCACCGCCATATCCTCCTTGAAGCTCGATCTGGCTGGCCCCTTTTTCAACTACCGAATATTCCATATCCAAGGTTCCGTTGTTTGGATCCACATTCTTGAAATTAGGCCCGATCTGTTCAGGATCGAAATAGCCTAATTGTCCTAGTTCACGTATAGTTCGTACCACATTTCGCTTGCTATAGATTTGACCGGGTCGGGTTCGTAGTTCACGATAGATAACGTGGTCATTGGTTTTATCATTCCCCACAACAGTTACATGGTCGAAATACGCTAACTTCCCTTCTATAATTCGAATTTCGAAATCTATCGTATCGTTACGCACTGCGACTTCAACAGGATTGATACGCGAAAACAAGTACCCATTATTTTGATAGAGGTTGGTTAGATCGTTTGCTTCAGGATTTGTGGCATCTTCTATTCGCTCTTGGAGTAAAACCCCATTATAGGTCTCACCTTTCTTTATACCTAATACCTGTCGCAAAATATTGTCGGTATAGACGCTATTACCTATAAAGCGAATATCACCGAAATAATATTTTTTACCTTCTTCAATATCGAGATTCAAGGCTATGGTCTTGTCATCTTTTACAATAAGCGTATCATCAAGAATACGAGCATCGCGATAGCCATTGGATTTGTATTTTGTAATTATGGCTTCCTTATCTTCCTCAAAGCCTTCTTCACTAAATTTCGATCGCTTGTAAAAACGCAACAAATTCTTGCGTTTTACATTCTTCATGGCAGCACGCAATTTTTTGTCGGATAACTCTTCGTTACCGTCAAATGTTATGGATGCAACTTTAACCCGTTCTCCCTTATCAACTCGAATGAGCATGTTCTTACCGTCCTCTGCGCCGGTAGAGTCGATGTTAGGGGTTGTAGAGATGACTACTTGAGTGTTTAGATATCCGTCTTTTTTAAACCGGTTGACAATGTTGTTCTTGGTAGTGGTAAGTAAATTTTTTGTGATCTTGGTTCCGGGCTTTAGATCATTATCCTTTAAGATCTCTTTTGTCTTTCCTTTTCGAAGGCCTTCTATGGTTGCTTCGTTCAATTTAGGAAGTTCTACAATATACAGTTCAAGATCCACAAGATCGCCTTCCAACTTCGTTACGTAAAATGCAATGTCGCTGAACAGGTTCTGTTCCCAAAGTTTCTTAGTGACAGAACTTAACTTTTCTCCGGGAATAAATAATCGATCGCCTTCTTTTAGACCTGTAAAAGCAATTACGGTTTGTTCGTTGAAACTTTGTTCGCCCGTAACTTCAATTTTATTAATGGTATACTTTCTACCACTGTCCAACTCTTTTTGTTGGGCCGTAAGATTAAAAACCGAAAGTATTGTAAATACGCAAATACAATAACACTTTTTGTAACTAAATAATCGTGGACTCTTACGTAAGCTGTTCACTTGTTTTTCCAAATCTTCGTTCTCTGTTTTGATAATTTATGATTGCTTCAAAAAGATGGTTTTTTGTGTAATCGGGCCAAAGTGTTTCGGTAAAATACAATTCGGCATAAGCGATTTGCCATAATAGGAAATTACTGATACGCTGCTCACCGCTAGTGCGTATCAATAAATCCACGTCTGGTAAATTTCGCGTGTAAAGATGATTATTAATTACCGCTTCATCAATATTCGACGGCGAAATTAGGTTATTTTTAACTTTAAGGCTAATCTCTTTAATAGTTTTTGTAATTTCTTCTCTGGAACCGTAACTCAACGCCAAAGTAAGGGTCATTTTGGTGTTCTTTTCGGTCTTCTTTATCACATCTAGCAATTCTTTGTGGGCTTTTTTAGGCAGGGCCTCTAAGTTCCCTATTGCGTTCAATTTAATATCGTTGTCCTGAAGCGTCTTGATTTCTTTTTTCAAGGACGAAACCAACAACTTCATTAGGAGTTCTACCTCCATTTTTGGACGATTCCAGTTCTCTGTAGAAAATGCGTATAGCGTTAAATAAGGAATACCAATTTCTCCACAGCCTTCTACAATTTCACGAACGGCCTTGGAGCCTTTTTCATGACCAACCGTACGGAACAATCCCTTTTGTTTTGCCCAGCGACCATTGCCGTCCATGATCACTGCCAAGTGACGGGGTAACTTGCTCTTGTCGATTTGATCTTGTAGTTTCATTTCATCTTAAAAATTACAATAGCATGGTTTACGTCCAAACGTAAACGTTAAGGTCATGCCTGTAAAAACGTACCAGTCATCGCTGTTGGTGTTCCCAAATGTAAGGTTTTCTTCGTCGGCCAACCCTTTAATGGGGTTGCTTCCGTCCAGATCATCGGTAAAGGTGTAACGCGCTCCTATTTCAAAACCCAGAACCATTTTAGTACCCAGTGTGGTCTTAAAGCCTACCACCATTGGAATTGCGACTGTTCCTGCCGTATCGTATTTAACGATAACATCATCATTGCGCTTGTACAACGCATTGTACCCAAAATAGGTAAGCCCTGTATACAAATAGGGTGTAGAGACGGGTTTTCCGCTATACATGTTAAAATCCCAAAAGGTATATTCAATACCCAAAGAGGCTTCTGTGATGGTGTTTTCAAAAGAATAGCCGCGTTGCTGACGTCTGGTTTCGTTAGATTCTGCATCATCTCCCTTAATATTAGCTACCAAAATAGAAGCTCGAAATGCGTGTCTGGCACTGCGATTCCATTTAAAAATACCCCCAAATGCAAACGAATTTGGATTTATATAATTGGTCTTACCCACATCACCTATATAGTTTGACCCACCTAGCATTCCTCCTACCTCGTAGGTTTGCGAATGGCCTATAAATGTGGCGATCATAAAAAAAATGAGGGCTGCGAAATACTTCATATACCTTAAAAGTTTGCAAATATAGTAATAAACTTTGGGTCACCGCATTCGAAGCGGATTTGTCTCTGTTGATAAACAAATTTTAAGGTATTTTATTGTTTAGTTGCGTTTGTCTTCTCCCCACAATAATTTCTTCCGAAGTGTTTTTATAAAACTTTCTTCATTAAGCTCAACCATTTTTATAGTGAAGGGTGCCCTTTTAATGATCATGGTAGTTTCATTCTCTAAAGTAGCGATACGAGAATCTAATGAAACAAGATACGACTTTTCCCTTCCTGAAACTTTCAGCGAAATAATCGTATCATCCGAAACGACCAAGGGACGTGCGTTGAGGTTATGCGGAGCGATAGGGGTGATCACTAAGCTATTGGTGCTTGGCTCTATGACGGGACCTCCGCAACTTAAGGAATATCCCGTGGAGCCGGTGGGCGTTGCGACAATAAGACCGTCACTCCAATAAGAAGTTAGGTACTTATCATTGATGTACGTCTCCACCTTGATCATGGAGGTTGTATTCTTTCGGTTTACTGCCACTTCATTGAGGGCAAAGTTCAACGGCATGATCTCCTCGTTGTGGGGATCGGTGGTAATAGTGAGTAAACTTCGTTCTGATAGGGTATACTTTCCGTCCAAAATTAAGCTAATGCTGTCTGTGATTTCTTCCTTCTGAAGTGTTGCCAAGAACCCAAGACGTCCGGTGTTGATCCCAACGATGGGAATACCGAGATCCCCTATATAGGTAACCGATTTTAAGATGGTTCCATCACCCCCAATGCTAAAAAAAAGATCGTACGAAGCATCTAGTGAAGTAAAGGTCTCAAATCCCGAAAAGTTCTTGGTAATGTCTTGATGTTCATTAATAATATCTAGAAAATTAGATTCGATTACAATGGTTACCTGCTTTTTTTGCAATGCATCCAAGATCAACTGGATGTAGGTCTCAGAGTTTTTATGATAGAATTGACCGTAAATACCTATTTTCATATCATTACATGTTTAGGTATTTATTAAGGTAATCCGATCGTTCTTTTAGATCTTCGAGAAAAGCATCCTCGTCATGACTGGAAACCACTTCATAATTGTATCTTCGAAAGGTCTGGACAATGGAATTCATTCCTGTATGTCCAATTTTAATGGTAACCTGTACCATTTCGTTCTCCATTTTTGATACAAATGCACCTAAGATTTTTGTGTCGTTGGATTCCACGATCTGGCAGATCTCACTAAACGAATAATCTCGTATGCCCTTTTCTACTACTATTATGCCTCCGGCTTCATTTAAAAAAGGCGTGTCATTAAACAGATTGAGGATATCTCCTAGCTCGTAATACCCTAAATATTCATTGTTCTTTCCTAATACAGGCATAATATTGCTGTTATGCAAGGCAAACGCTTCCAGAATATCCAACCAATTGGTATTGTCACGAACGTAGAATCCCTCAACTGCATAAGCATATTCATGTATAGATTTTGTGCCGTCAAAACAGTGGGCGTCGGTTTCACTTAAGCACCCCAAATACGTGCCGTCACGCGCTACCGGAATATGGGTATATGTAAGCTGATTGAAGGCAAGCTGAACCTCCTTAATTTCTGAAGTAATGGAAAAAGGCTGAATATCGTTAATAATGTAATTTCGTGTGTCCAATGGCAAATTTTTATGCAAATTACTTAAAATATAGACGCAAAACCGAGCCTCAACTTTGTATTTTTGTGTGATCAAAGCTGAAACATGACGAAATTAAGTGTAAACATTAATAAAATTGCCACCCTTCGCAACTCCCGTGGAGGGAATGTGCCTAATGTGATTCAGGTGGCTAAGGATGTGCAGAAATTTGGCGCACAAGGGGTTACCATCCATCCAAGGCCAGACGAGCGGCACATTCGGTATCAAGATGCTTACGACCTGAAACCTGTGGTCACTACCGAATACAACATTGAGGGAAATCCTATCGATTCATTTTTGGAAATGGTATTGGAGATCCAACCCACACAAGTCACCCTTGTACCCGATGCGGTGGATGCTATTACGTCCAATGCGGGGTGGGATACTATTACGCATAAAGACTTTCTTGTCGAGATCATTTCAGAATGTAAAAGAAACAATATCCGGACCTCCATTTTTGTAGATCCGGAATTAAAAATGGTAGAAGGGGCTTTTCATACAGGCACCGATCGTATCGAATTGTACACCGAAGAATTTGCGAAACAATATGCACTTGGAAATAAACAAGCGGTCCGCCCCTACGTGGATTGTGCCGTTTTAGCGCATCAATTAGGGATAGGTGTAAATGCCGGGCATGACCTGTCATTGGATAATATTCGGTATTTTAAAGAACAAGTGCCACATCTTCTAGAGGTTTCCATTGGGCATGCGTTAATTTGTGAAGCGCTCTACGAGGGGCTGGAAAGTGTAATTGCGACATACCTTCAAAAATTAAGGTAAATGGGGTTATATTCACACATAGTAGGCACAGGAACTCCCTTGGTGATTTTACACGGTTTTTTAGGCAGTGGTGACAATTGGAAGACATTAGGTACTCAATTTTCAGAAGCTGGCTTTGAAGTACATCTCGTGGACCAGCGCAATCATGGTCGTAGTTTTCATGACCCTGCATTCTCCTACGAGCTTATGGCCAAAGACCTCAAACAATACTGCGAGGAACACCAGCTTGATGAGATCATCTTATTGGGACATTCCATGGGAGGGAAGACTGCGATGCATTTTGCAACCGCCTATCCCGAAAAAGTGCGAAAGTTGATTGTGGCAGACATCGCTCCCAAAGCCTATCCGCAACACCATCAGGATATTTTAAAAGCATTGAGCAGTTTGGATTTTTCTGAAATTAAGTCGCGAGGAGAAGCAGAGGACGTGCTTTCAGTATATATAAAAGATGCAGGAACACGGCAGTTCTTATTGAAGAATCTCTATTGGAAGGAGAAAGGACAATTGGCGTTGCGTATGAATTTGCCTGTCCTTACAAAAGAGATTGACGAAGTTGGAAAAGCTTTGGAGGAATCGGCAATCTTTTCTAAGGACACGCTATTCTTAAAGGGCGAGAATTCTGGTTATATCGAACAACTTGACGAAATTGAAATAAAGAAACATTTTCCGAAGGCCGTTATTGAGAGTGTAAAAAACGCAGGACATTGGCTGCACGCCGAAAATCCTTCGGAATTTTATAAAAAAGTGATAGATTTTTTATAACATTGCAATGAGAGTTTTATTATGTATGCATAATATTCTATAAAAGCCCGTTAATATTGCGTAATTTTAAAACCATCCATAAAACCAAAACTTTAATCTAACTTAAATATTATGAAGAAAGTAGTACTACTTGCTGTTTTTGTACTAGGAACAGCAATAACGTATGCCGGAGGATACCGTGTGAGTTTGCAGGGACAAAAATCCTTGGCTATGGGACATACAGGTGTCGCTGTTATCAATAGCAGTGAACTTGTGTTTTTCAACCCTGCAGGGTTGGTCCACCTAGAGAACAAATTGAATATTTCTGCCGGGGTAAGCGGCGTGTTCTCGAATGTAGCTTATCAGAACGAAATGACCGGTGAATCTGCTGTGACCGACAGTCCAACAGGAACTCCGCTTTATTTATATGCATCCTATCAGGCCAATGATTGGTTGGCTTTTGGTATAGGAGTGTATACCCCTTTTGGAAGTACCGTATCGTATGAAGATGATTGGGCAGGATCGCACTTGGTAAACAACATCGACTTGCAGGCGATCTTTATTCAGCCAACCATTTCATTCAAGATAGGGGATTACCTAAGTATTGGTGGAGGTCCTATTTATGTAACCGGTTCGGTGAACTTTAACCGTAACCTGAACAGAACGCTTACTGATTTGGACGGAAACAGAGCCGAGGTGACCATTGATGCTTCGGGAATTAGCAACTGGGGATGGACCGCAGGAGCTATGTTCAAACTAAGCGAAGACCTAACCTTGGGGGCAAACTACCGTTCTCAAATAAAACTGAATGCCGAAGGCGGTGAAGCAGATTTCGAGAACATACCTAACTCGCCACTAACTCCGTTTCAAGACACTACCTTCGATGCTACCTTGCCATTGCCTGCAGAAATGACAGTAGGAATCTCCTACGAGTTTTGTGATAAGTGGTTGTTTGCATTCGATTTTAACAGAGCTTTTTGGGATGTATACGAGTCGTTGGACATTGATTTTGCGAATGAAAATGTTCCGGATTCTCGCAACCTAAGAAATTACAAGAATGCGTCAACCTATCGTTTCGGACTTCAATACGAGGCTACCGATATGTTCACTTTGCGTGCAGGGTACTATTTTGATGAGTCACCGGTACGTGAAGGGTACTTTGCTCCCGAAACACCACGTAACGATAGCAACGGGTATACTGCCGGACTTACGTTTAACGTAGGTGACAGCTTCCAAGTAGATGCTTCTTTCTTGTACCTTCATTTCAAAGAAGTGGATGCTTCATACGACTTCTATTTTGAAAATGGACAGGCAGCTCCCTTTAGCGGGCGCTATAAATCCAATGCGTTTATTCCGGGATTGGGTGTAACGTATAAAATGTAATTGAAAAAATTCAGAAAAGATGAAAAACACACTAAAAATATGTATTGGCTTACTTGCTATCGGGTTTGTAAGCTGTGAGCCAGAGTTCGATACTCCGGTTGATTCAGAAGGATTTTACAGTAGCGGTAGCGCGAATCTTTCAAACTATGTAGCAGTAGGAAACTCTTTAACTGCGGGGTACGCAGATGGAGCGCTGTATATTACAGGACAGGAGAATTCGTATCCAAATATCATGGCCCAGCAATTTGCGTTAGCCGGTGGGGGTGATTTTACTCAGCCGCTTATGTCAGATAATTTGGGTGGACTATTGTTAAGCGGAAACCAAATTCAGCCAAATCGCTTGGTGCTGTCCGTTGACGCAAATGGAAACCCGGGACCTGTAGTTTTGGACGGAACTCCCACTACAGAGGTAACCACGAGTGCCACAGGACCATTTAACAATATGGGGGTGCCTGGAGCGAAGAGTTTTCATTTGAATGCCCAAGGGTATGGAAACCCTGCAGGGATAGCATCGGGAGCTGCCAACCCGTATTATGCACGTTTTGCCACTAGCGCAAATGCAAGCGTGATAGGTGATGCGGCATCGCTCAACCCAACATTCTTTACGCTTTGGATAGGAAATAACGATATCTTGAGTTATGCTACCTCCGGAGGTTCGGGAATAGACCAAACAGGAAATCTTGATCCTACTACCTATGGCAGTCAAGATATTACAGACCCTAATGTATTTGCTGCTTCCTATAGTGCACAAGTAGATGCATTAATGGCTTCAAGCACAGGAGGCGTATTGGTCAATATTCCGGATGTAACATCTATTCCTTATTTTACCACTGTTCCTGTGCGGGCCATTCCTTTGGATGCCGCCACTGCCGGAGCTGTAAATGCACAATTTGGCTTGTATAATACTGCAGTACTTCCCGGATTGGTTGGTGCCGGAGTAATCACTGCTGAAGAAGCGGCATTGCGACAAATAAACTTTGTAGCGGGAGTAAACTATCCTATCATCATGGATGATGACCTTACCGATATAAGTGGAATTTTACAAGGACCACCTTTTAACCTAGACCCTGCTACCGCAGGATTGTTAGGTCAATTACGCCAAGCAAACGACAACGACCTGGTTGTACTTCCTGCATCTTCTGTGTTGGGAACTACACCCGATCCTAACAATCCTTTAGGCGTAATAGGCGTATCCATCCCACTGGGAGATCAATTTGTATTAACTGCAGTGGAGCAAGGACGTGTTTCTGCGGCTTCTACCGCGTACAATGCTGTTATCGAAGGGCTGGCAAATGCAAATGATCTGGCTTTTGTAGATGCCAGAGCTGCCCTTGCGCAAGTAGCGGCAACCGGAGTTGCTTACGATGCAGGTGTCCTAACATCCACCTATGTAACAGGAGGCGCCTTTTCTTTGGACGGAGTGCACCCTACTCCAAGAGGGTACGCTTATACAGCCAATTTGATGATCAACGCGATCAATAGAAAGTATGGAGCGACCATTCCTCAAGTGAACATAGGAAACTATGGAACAGTAACGGTAACAAATAATTAAGTGTACCACATAAGATTTGTTAAAACCACCCAAATTTAGGGTGGTTTTTTTATCTTTATAAAAAAGGAATCATGAAATTTATACTACGACTTTTACTAACGGCGGTAGCTGTGGTTATATTGGCTTATGTGTTACCAGGTGTGGCAGTAGATGGTTTTATCTCTGCCATAATTGTCGCCGTAGTATTGGCGCTTTTGCGATTTATCGTCAAACCTATATTGGTGATTCTTACCCTTCCCGTCACGATCTTAACCCTTGGTCTTTTCCTTTTAATTATCAATGCACTTATTATATTGATGGCCGATTATTTTGTAGCTGGTTTCGCCGTGTCTTCTATATGGTGGGCGCTCTTGTTCAGTCTGCTTCTCTCATTCTTACAGTCTATCTTATTCTCAATGCTCGATGCGGAAAAATAAGCTGCTGTTTTACAGTCGTTAAAAGCTTGTTGCATTTCATTAAATATCGTACTTTTGCACCCGCCTTCAAAAGAAGGATGCAAGAGACGTTATACGGAACATATTTTCAGAAAAATGAATATTACAAAAAAAGAGATTGATAGCCTAAATGCGGTAGTAACCGTAGAAATAGCGAAAGAGGATTATTCGGCAAAAGTCCACAAAGTGTTGGATAACTATCGAAAGAATGCCAATATTCCGGGATTTAGAAAAGGACACGTTCCTATGGGTATGGTAAAAAAACAATACGGTACTGCTGTCTTGGTGGAAGAAGTGAACAAGATCCTTCAAGATTCTTTGCATAAATTCCTTACGGAAGAGAAACTCGACGTGTTAGGTAATCCGCTTCCTAAGAATGAGGCTGAGATCGATTGGACCTCCGACGATTTTACCTTTCAATTTGACCTAGGTCTTGCTCCGGAATTTGATGTTGATGTAACTAAAAAAGCTATTACTAGCTATAAGGTGATTGCAGACGAGGCATTTTTGAACAACCAAGTAAAAACTATTCGTAAACAATACGGAAAATTGGTCTCGAAAGATACTGTTGCTAAAGGAGACGAAATTACAGGGTCTTTTAAAAATGCTGAAAAAGGCATCGACAAAAGAATAACGTTGGAATTGGATCATATCGCAGGGAAAACACAGGCAAAAGCGTTGTTGGGAGCTAAAGTTGGTGATGAGGTGGTATTGAAGACTAAGGGGATGTTCGCAGACGACCATGACAATCAGAAATATTTTGGGGTATCACACGACGAGGCTCATGGTCTTGACGTTGAGGTTTCTTTTAATATAGAAGAAATTAACACCCGCGAGCTGGGAGAACTCAATCAAGAGCTGTTCGATAAGTTATTTGGTGAAGGGGTCGTCACTTCGGAAAAGGAATTAAAACAGAAGATAAAGGAGGATGCCGAAAAACAATTTGAGCAACAAAGTGATCAAAAATTATTGAATGATGTCGTAGAGTCACTTATCGAGCATACCAAGTTCGATCTACCGGATCAATTCTTACAGCGCTGGATCCAAGTTTCAGGAGAAAAGCCAATGACCGAAGAGGCGGCGAAAGCTGAATATGAGCGAAGTGAAAAAGGATTACGTTACCAATTGATCGAAGGAAAATTACGCGCTGAACACAATCTTCAAGTAACGTTTGATGAGTTAAAGGACTATGCAAAGAACATGATTAAAGCTCAAATGGCTCAGTTTGGACAAACAAACCCTTCAGAAGAAGAATTAGACAACATCGCGGCGCGAATTCTTTCAAATGAAGAAGAGGTAAAACGAATGAGCGAGCAATTGAATACCAATAAGTTACTTCAGTTCTTTAAGGAAAATGCAAAACTGAAGACCAAGGAAGTGACCTATGATGCGTTCATTAAAGAAGCATACGAGTAATTCAACGAGAAAATAGTTATATTTAGGCGTTGAATGGAATCATTCAACGCTTTTTTATTTCAGAAAAAGAAAAAGTATTTATGAACTACGGAAAAGAATTCGAAAAATTTGCCATAAAAGATCAAGGTATCAACAGTATGTATTACGACAAGATCGTGAGCAGCATGATGCCGGTAGGTCTAACACCTAATATCATTGAGGAACGTCAAATGAATGCTGTTGCAATGGACGTTTTTTCACGCTTAATGATGGACCGCATTATCTTCTTGGGAACAGGAATCAATGATCAAGTGGCCAATATTGTACAAGCACAATTATTATTTTTAGAAAGCACCGATGCTTCTAAGGACATTCAAATATATATTAACTCTCCCGGTGGTAGTGTGTACGCAGGATTGGGTATCTACGATACCATGCAGTTCATTAAACCCGATGTAGCTACCATTTGTACAGGCATGGCGGCCTCTATGGCAGCTGTACTGCTGTGTGCGGGAGAAAAAGGCAAACGCAGCGGTCTTACACATTCACGTGTCATGATCCACCAGCCCATGGGCGGAGCCCAAGGACAGGCAAGCGATATTGAAATCACTGCCAAGGAGATCATCGCTCTTAAAAAGGAATTGTATAATATCATTGCAAAACATACCGGACAGACCTACGAAAAGGTCTATGGAGACAGTGACCGGGATTATTGGATGAAAGCCGATAAGGCCTTGGAATATGGTATGATCGATGAAATTCTCTCTAGGGGATAATTTCAGTTTAAGAACAAGAAATAATAAATATGTCGAAAGAAGATCTAGAATGTTCGTTTTGTGGCAGGAAAAAGGCCGAAACCAATCTGTTAATTGCAGGATTGGATGCCCATATATGCGATCGCTGTATTGAGCAGGCACACGGTATTGTGGTTGAGGAAGCGTTACATTCTACTAATAGTGAGCTTAGTAAAGAGTTGATGCTTAAAAAGCCGAAACTCATCAAGGAATTTTTAGATGATTATGTTATTGGGCAGGAACACACGAAGAAAGTAATGTCTGTTGCAGTTTACAATCATTACAAACGATTGTTGCAGCCAAAGACCGATGATGATATTGAAATTCAAAAAAGTAATATTATAATAGTAGGCCAGACCGGGACCGGAAAGACACTTGTGGCGAAAACCATTGCTCGAATGCTGAACGTTCCTTTAGCAATTGTTGATGCTACCGTTCTTACCGAAGCGGGTTATGTGGGTGAAGATGTAGAAAGTATCTTAACGCGATTGCTTCAGGCAGCCGATTACAACGTAGAGAAAGCACAAAACGGGATTGTGTTTATCGATGAGATCGATAAAATAGCCCGAAAAAGTGATAATCCTTCCATCACGCGCGATGTAAGTGGAGAAGGAGTGCAGCAAGCACTCTTAAAATTACTGGAAGGAACCACCGTGAATGTTCCTCCCAAAGGAGGCAGGAAGCATCCCGACCAGAAATTTATTGAAGTGGATACCGAGAACATCCTGTTCATCGCAGGGGGTGCGTTCGACGGTATTGAGCGTCATATTTCCAAACGTTTGAACATGCAAGCGGTAGGTTTTAGTGCTTCCAAAAAGGAAGATTTCCTGCAGCGAGACAATATGCTGCGATATATTATCCCGAAGGACTTGAAGGATTTCGGCTTGATCCCGGAGATCATAGGGCGTCTTCCTGTATTGACCTATATGGATCCTTTGGATAAAGGGACTTTACGAGCGATTCTAACAGAACCTAAAAATGCCATCATCAAACAATATAAGAAGTTGTTTGAAATGGATGGGATTGATTTTGTAATCACTCAGGAAGCACTTGATTTTATTGTGGAGCAAGCTATTGAATACAAATTGGGAGCGCGAGGTCTGCGCTCTTTGTGCGAAGCGGTTCTCACCGATGCTATGTACGAACTACCCAGCACCGATGATAAAACCCTGAATGTCACCAAGGAATATGCACAGGAAAAATTAAGTAAATCAACAATAAAGAAACTAAAAGCTGTTTCGTAACGTTGACCTGATAAACCAAAAAAGCCTCTACTAAAAATAGAGGCTTTTTTTTTTTTTGGATCCCAAAAACTAAGGAATCACAATCACTGTCTTATGTTTGGTGTTCAATATTTTTTGTTGCATCAATTCCGCTTTGTCCTTTAGCGTATAGCCCGCAACCTCCATACTGTCCTTGCGCAACCCTTGTGTTGTTCCACAGGAAGAAATAACGCCACAAAACAATACGATACAACTTATGTAAATAATTCTTTTCATTAGCCCCAACTATGAAATTTTTATGGGTCAAACCTACGAAGTAAGAAAAGGACTACCAAAACTTTTAGTTGAATGCACGAGAAATTCGTTGAAGTGCATTTTTGTACCGTATAAAAAAGGAAATCTATTTTGATACAAGATGTATTATGGCGTAAGATACCTATACGGCACTGGATGTGCCCCTAAGTTGATTCAAGGACAACAACTCTTCTACGTATACCCGTGAATTTGATAAGCGCGGTACTTTGTGTTGGCCCCCTAACTTGTTTTTTTGTTTCAGCCAGTCGTAAAAGAGCCGTTCCCTGGCGCAGTGTATGGTTGGCTCCTTCAAAGTGGTATTGTTGAATCGTTTTGCTTCATAATCACTATTTACCTCTTGTAAGGATTGATCCAGAAGTCTTGAGAAATTAGTGAAATCAGATGGCGGAGTCTTAAACTCGATGATCCATTCGTGTGCTCCTTTTTCTTTTCCATTCATAAAGATAGGGGCTACTGTATAATCAACGATCTCGGTATTGGTGAGAAGTGTGGTCTTTCGAAGTGCCGCCTCGGCATTTTCAATGATCAATTCTTCTCCGAAAGCATTGATATGGTGCTTGGTGCGTCCTGTTACTTTTATTCTGAACGGATTGGTGCTGGTAAAACGTACGGTATCTCCAATCTTGTATCGCCAGAGACCTGCATTGGTGGTAATCACTATAGCATAATTTACCCCTTCTTCTACTTCACTAAGCGGAATGATTCGCTCTTCGGGAGAACCGTAGGAATCCATGGGAATAAATTCGTAGAAGATACCGTAATCGAGCATGAGCAGTAATTCTTTGTTGGCATTCCGGTCCTGAATAGCGAAGAACCCTTCCGAAGCATTATAGATCTCATAATATCGAAAGGAATCCTTAGGCAATAATTTATTGTATTGTTCAATATAGGGGTCGAAACTTACGCCGCCATGAAAATAGACCTCTAAATTTGGCCATACTTCAAAAAGATTGGCTTTTCCGGTGGTTTCCATGACATTGTTCAACAAAACCAACATCCAAGAAGGAACACCCGCCAAGCTGGTTACATTCTCATGGATGGTCTCATTCACAATAGCCTGCATTTTGACTTCCCAATCACTCATCAAGGAAACATCGTTGCTTGGAGTACTGCTAAATTCTGCCCAAAATGGCATATTATCGATTAGAATGGCAGAAAGATCCCCAAACACGGTACCATTTTCTTCGTAGAGCTCTTTGCTTCCGCCCAGTCGTAAACTCTTTCCTAAGAATAGTTGGGATTGTGGATTGTTATTGAGATACATGCATAGTAGATCCTTACTTGCTGCATAGTGACAGTTTTCAAGGGAATCACTGCTCACGGGAATGAACTTACTTTTTGCGTTTGTGGTACCACTGGACTTTGCGAACCATTTTATGGGCGTAGGCCAAAAAATATTACTTTCTCCCTTTCGAGCACGTTGTATAAGCGGCTCATTCTCTTCGTATGTGGTTACCGGTATTCTACTGGCAAACTCACGATACGTACGGATACTGTCAAAATCATATTTAGTACCAATTTCAGTATATTTCGCTTTCTGAAGTAAAGCAAACAATAGCTCATTCTGTACATCGATAGGGTATTTCAAAAAGAGCTCGATTTGATGAAATCGCTTCTTCAAAAACCAGGATGCAATAGAATTTACTATGGGTATTGGCATATATTTGGCCTATCTTTATGCAATAAAAATAACAATTTTCCTCCAATGAACTACGAAGGTGTCTTAACAAAAATGCAGACTGAAAATGGTTCTCCCATTCAGTATTATCTAGTTTTTGAGAATGATTTCCTAAATGTCAATCAGTTACTCGACAAAACAATTTCTATTAATTTTTTGAGATACCAATGTCTAAATTGTGAATTGGAAAAAAAAATATTCCGACAAGGGTTTTGTTACGACTGTTTTTACGCGATCCCGCAAGCCGCAGATTGGGTGATGCGCCCCGAATTGAGTACAGCACATCTGGACAAGGAGGATCGTGATCTGGCCTATGAAAGGAAAGTGCAATTACAGCCCCACGTGGTCTACTTGGCCAACAGCAGCTCTGTAAAAGTGGGAGTGACACGAAAAAGTCAGATACCTACTCGGTGGATTGATCAAGGGGCACATGAGGCTATCGAGATCGTTGAGGTTCCAAATCGGTATTTGGCAGGGATCACCGAAGTGGCGTTAAAAGATCATATATCCGACAAGACCAATTGGCGTACGATGCTTAAGAACGAAGTTACAGACGAGGATCTGGTAGCATGGCGTAATAAACTACGACCCTTCATTCCTGCCGAAGCCGCCGAATATTTTATTGAAAGCAATACGGAGACGAATTTGGAATTTCCCGTCTTGCAATACCCAACAAAATTAAACAGTCTAAATCTTGAAAAATCACCTTATTTTGAAGGAGTGCTCAAGGGAATCAAAGGGCAATACTTACTATTTGAGGATAACACGGTTTTCAATGTTCGCGGGAGCGAGGGGTATGTTGTGTCTATTGGTGTTCAGTAGGGTTAATTGCTTCCGTTAATAGAATCTTTTTTCTTTTTCCCTCCGCCAAAGATGCCACCCAATATATCCTTAACAACCTGAGTTGTTTCCTGAGTGGTGGTTTTCGGGGTCGTTGTACCTCCCGTTGCTGAAGAATCCTTTGGTGTAGCACCGCCGCCTACGATATCCCTTAAAATGTCAGTTCCTTTATCTTTTAGGTCTTGTTTCTGCTTTTCTATAAGTTTTTGGGTAAGTGTTTTAACGGCTGCTTCGGTGTTTAAAGAGATCTGCGGACTTGTAAACGTACCATTAAGACCTACCGGTACTGCAACGGTAGTAGTTTCGGCATCCTTGGGATCTAATTTGGCCAAGAGTTTGGCTACGTCACCACCTAAATAGCGTGCAGGAACATCTAAGGTAAGATCGTAATCGATGGTCTTGTCTAATCCATGGCTTCCTGCCGCGGTCACTTTTATTCCTTTAATATCGAAATCAAAAGGTTTTACTTGGATCTTTCCGTTATTGAATGTAAGGGCTGTGCTTAGATCGCGCAGACTTAACCGGTCCAGGTTCAGAAAGGATATTTTTTCTCCCAGCTTTGACAGTAGCGGTGCTTGTTGCGGATTCACTTCGGCAGTAATGATTTGAGCAAACGCATCCCCTACCAAGCTTGTAAGTACAGGCGTAAGGTTACTGTTTAAATTTCCGTTAAGCTTAATATTGGTGTTTAAATCACCCTCAAGGGCGCGAGCGATGGGCGCAAAGAATTCCAACATTTTTAATTGGCCAAACGATTGCGCAATATCGATCTTGTTGAGATCAAGGTTCATCGCAAAGGTGGGTGTGGTACCTTTGGTGGACACATTTCCGGACAATGCGATGTTCCCTCCAAAGAGCGAGGTAGTCACGTTGTTAATAGTTGCCGTTTCCTCCTGTATCCGCAAGGTCCCTTTGGCATTATCGAGGGTAAGGTTGTCGTAGATTAATTTTGTTGCTGAAAAGTCCAAGGTAGCATCGAGAAAGTCGGGTATCTTAATGGTCTCCTTCGTTGTGGTTGCTTCGGAAGCTTTTGTAGCGCCTTCTGAAGCGGTGGTTTCGGCACTCATAAAATCGTTTAAATTGAAAGTGTTGGACCGAAGGTTGAAACGTCCTTTCAAGTCTTGCTTAGACATAAGGAAAGGGATCAGGTTTTGTATCGTCCCGGACGCCTGAATGTCTGTTTCTCCCGAAGTGGCCGAAAGCCCTTTTAGCTGAATATTGCCTGGAGTGAACGCCAAATTTGCATTGGTGATCTTAATGGGATTCTTAAATCCACTGTCGGTATAGGCAAAATTAGTAAGGCTGGCGGTTCCTTGGCTCTTTATGTTTTGGTACTGTTCGTTCTCCACAGAATTCATGTCGAAATTTGTGGTCACGTCTGCTTTAAAGATGCCACTAAGCTCTTGTTCCATCTCCACAGGAAGTACCTTTTCAATATTTGCAAGGTTTAAGGTTCCCTTTAAGGCAAGATTGACAAGCGCATTTTCTGTCAAGTTCCGAATGCTTCCGTTGGCAGTGAAAAGTTCATCGTCAATTCTAAAGCTTAGTCCGCCAATAGTGAGATAGGTGTCCTTGAGAAGCCCGGTATCGTTCTGAAGTCGGGCATCTATAGAAATATTCTGTACCGCTTTAGGCAGGTCGGGATATTTAAAGGAAGCGTTGTCGCTGGCGATCTTAATATCCATCTTCGGGATAAAGGTGTCGTCTACAACTCCTTTCAGCATCCCATCCACAGTAAAATTACCGGTGGTGGTCACGCCGTCAAGCTCTTTGACATA
Organism: uncultured Altibacter sp.; assembly: GCF_963972995.1. NCBI lineage: Bacteria > Pseudomonadati > Bacteroidota > Flavobacteriia > Flavobacteriales > Flavobacteriaceae > Altibacter > uncultured Altibacter sp. The sequence goes on along the minus strand of NZ_CAXAXI010000028.1, from coordinate 3,708 downwards.
GGTCTTGGGAATTACAGCCAGAAAATTCTTGAAATCGGAGGAAGGGGTCTTAAAAGTAAGATCGATTTCATTGTTCGTTTCGTTCACTTGTACAAATCCGTTGAAAGTAAGCGGTAACGCATTAATGCGCGCTTCATTTTCCAAGAAGGTATATTTTTGATTCTCGAGATCCATCTGGAAGACGGCATCCAAAGCAACCTCGTTCGCACTTAAATATTCAATGTCTTCGATCTGCAAGGATACCAAAGCAGTCGTCTCGGTGTCCAATTCCGATTGGGCCAATGAGAAGTCCCCTGTTCCTGTATGGTTCACATTCGTAAGTCTGATAAAGGTTTTTGTCTTTTCATCCAAATAGTTGATGCGAGCATCCTTCAGTTCATAGCGTTTCAGGTCGAAGATAAAGCCATTGTTGGCTTCAGAATCATCGGTAAGGGGTGCATCAGATTTTATAGCAATGTCGTAGTTGGTCTGTCCCGTAGAATCGACCCGAATGTTGACGAATGCATTTTCAAAATACAGCGCATCCACGATAATAGGATCGTCACCACTTTTAAAAAGCTGAGTGATTCCCATATTCAGTTTGAGCAGTTCACCACTGGCTAGGGTGTCGCCTGCAAACGGAGCTCGGTTCACCACACTAAAATCCTTTATGGTGAGCGCTGCGTCCGGGAAGCTTCGGAAAAGGCTCAAATCGAAATCTCCCCACGCCACATCGGCGTTAAGATTGTTATCAATGGTCTTTTTTACCAATTTTTCCATAGTGCTTTCAAAGAATAGGGGTGAGAGCGCCAATAACAGGAGTACAATCCCTAAAAATATTCCTATGATCTTTAAAACCTTTTTCATATAAATTAATACTAATTTTTATTATTCAATCTCTTGTAATTCTTCTCCTTCTTTTAATCTGAATCGCTTTCTGAACACATACACGGCAGCATAGAGTAACGGAGTGTCCAGTGCCGCAACGATCACCTTGAACAGGAAGCCGCTCAATAAAAGGGCACCAAAAAGAGCCCAATCAATTTTTCCGAAACTACACAGGAGGAAAAGAACAGTGAATGTATCTACAAACTGCGACAGGAAGGTCGAAAAGTTATTCCGAAGCCATAAGTGTTTTCCCTTGGTAAGGCGTTTCCAAAAATGGAAGATGGAAATGTCAATGTATTGAGCCATCAAATAGGCCATCATCGAGGCGAAGACGGCAACGGCCGTAGCGCCAAAGACGCGATCGAACAACGTGTCGTCAATAGGGCTCCACGAAGTTGCAGGGACGATGCTTGCCACATACACGATCAACAAAGAAAAGAACGAAGCAAAAATTCCTGCAGTCACCACTTGATTGGCCTTCTTTTTTCCATACACTTCACTAATAATATCGGTAATAAGAAATGTCACGGGATAAGGAAGTATGCCTACAGAAATTTCAAACGTGTACCAACCAAAGAGCTCCCAATAAAAGAATTTTTGAAAAATTAGATTGGATACGACCAACGAAGCAATAAATAGGGCACCCAATATCAAATAAATACGCTGTGCTGTTAAGCGATCCTTAACCGTGAGTACTGCCACTTATTATTCCTTTACTCACAAATATAATGGTCAGTCTTTTTCTTTTCCTTAATTTCGTCTTAAATGTTAACATTTCAATATCTATAACGCGTTGCAGCACATTTATCTTTCTTTGGGGAGCAATCTTGGAAATCGTTTTGACTATTTACAACAAGCAGTGGACGCTATTTTTGTGGAGGTAGGGACCGTTTTGAAGATCTCTTCTGTATACGAAACACCCGCTTTGGGATTCGATGGAGAGGCTTTCTTGAACTGTGTGGTCCTTATTCAATCCGGCATGTCCCCTGCTAAAGTGATGGAAGCAGTCCTGGCAATAGAAAAGAGGATGGGAAGGGAACGATCTCCCGGGGATCGATACCATTCCCGGCCTATCGATATTGATATATTGTTTGTCGATGACCTAGTAGTAAGAAACAAGAAATTGACCATTCCGCATCCCGAGATGGCAAACAGGAAATTTGTATTACAACCCTTGGCAGAACTTAATTCGAAATTGAAGCATCCCGTTCTTCAAAAAAATGTGATCAAACTATTGGCTGAAACGCCGGATAAAAGTGTGATCACCAAGCAATCAAAATGGCTTACACATCCAAAAAAGGAGTACGATCTGTCACAATTCAATTACATAGCCATCGAGGGAAATATCGGAGCCGGTAAGACTAGTTTGGCTACCCAGATCGCGTCCGATTTTAATGCGAAGCTCATTCTAGAGCGTTTTAAGGACAATCCCTTTTTGCCCAAATTCTACAAGGATCAACATCGGTATGCATTCCCCTTGGAAATGTCCTTCTTAGCAGATCGCTATCAGCAATTATTGGAAGACATCAAACAAATAGATTTATTTCAAGATTGTGTAGTTGCCGATTATGATGCCTACAAATCGCTCATTTTTGCCAAAGTGACCCTACAGGAAGAAGAATTTGAGTTGTATAAAAAACTTTTTCATCTTATGCATAAGGAATTGCCCAAGCCCGATGTGTATGTCTACCTGTATCAAAATACCGAACGCCTGTTAGAGAATATCAAGAAACGCGGCAGAAGATATGAGCAAAGTATTGAAGCATCCTATCTTCAAAAAATAAACGAAGGCTATTTGGATTTTATTAAAACCCAGCACAGCGATACGATCAAGATCATTGATATTTCCAACTTAGATTTTATCAAAAACCGAAAGGACTACCTTGCCATCCTTAAGGCAATCGTATCGTAGTTACAGCCGTTTCATCTTGCTGAAGAAATCCCAGAGAACCACGCCCACACTTACTGAAATGTTAAGCGAATGCTTTGTCCCGTATTGCGGGATCTCAATAACCGTATCGCTGGCGGTCACAACTTTTTGTTGGACTCCCTTAACTTCATTCCCAAAGATCACCGCATAGGTTAGTGCTTTTTGAAGAGAAAAATCGTGCAAGGAAACAGCCGCTTCTGCTTGTTCAATTGACGCGACAAGTACACCCCTTTTTTGCAAACGCTCGACGACTTCCAACGTGTGCTCTACATATTCCCAAGGGACACTCTCCGTGGCTCCCAACGCGGTTTTTTGGATATCCTTGTGCGGGGGTTGTGCGGTAATCCCGCACAGATAGATCTTTTCGATCAAAAAAGCATCGGCGGTGCGAAACACGGCGCCAATATTGTTAAGGCTGCGCACATTATCCAGAATAACAATAAGCGGTGTTTTTTCTGCCGATTTAAAAGCTTCGGCATCAATTCTATCCAGTTCGCTGTTCTTAAGTTTTCTGTGTTTCATCGTTTCAAAAGTAAATTTTTCAGTAGAAAAAACAGGTTTTTTATTTTTAAAATATATTCTGAAAATGGTGGGCCGTTGTTGATAAATGGCGATAAATGGTGTTACTTCGTTTCAAGAATCCAAAGGATATTTTTTATTTTTATCGTTCAAATATCAAGGACATACCTTGTCGCTCGAATTTTCCAATCCATGTCGAAAAAAGTAACCCCTTTAATGAAGCAATACAACACCATCAAGGCGAAGTATCCTGATGCGCTGTTATTGTTTCGTGTGGGTGATTTCTACGAAACATTTGGTGAGGATGCCGTTCGAGCTGCAGGCATCTTGAATATCACCTTGACCGCACGTAATAATGGGGGTGATGATGTAGCCTTGGCGGGATTTCCCCA
>NZ_CAXAXI010000027.1:0-31839 GCF_963972995.1 uncultured Altibacter sp. | reverse complement strand
GCAGACCAAGAGCCATTGATCGTGAATCCTAACGAGTTTCTTTTTGATGTGTCTTATTCACTTCGATTAAGCGAGCGTTTCTCTATGGCCGTTGCCGGACGCTATATAAATTCTAATTTGAGATTTCCTTCCCAAACTTCTGGTGATGCTAGTGCAGCAAGTACTTTTGCGGTAGATGTTGCAGGATATTACCAGAGTGAGGAAATTGCCTATAATGATTTTGACGGAAGATGGAGAGCCGGTTTTAACATCTCGAACCTGGGTCCAAAACTGAAATACGATGAAACAGGACAAGAGAACAACCTTCCAACCAACCTTGCTTTAGGAGGTGGTTTCGACTTCATTTTAGATGAATACAATAAGGTCGGGGTGTCTCTTGAATTAAATAAACTATTGGTCCCTACGCCGCAGGATTTTGATGGTGATGGCGATATCGATGCCGAAGACGACCAAGAATACGAACAAATTGGTTTCTTTGAAGGAGTTTTTAAATCTTTCAACGATGCTCCGGATGGCTTTAGTGAAGAGTTGAAAGAATTCACTTGGGCTTTAGGTGCAGAATACTGGTACAATGATGTATTTGCTTTTCGTACCGGATACTTCAATGAAAGTGATGTAAAAGGATCCAGGAAGTTCTTGTCTCTGGGGGCCGGTTTTAAATATACAGCAATTAATATCGATCTGTCGTACCTCTTCTCTACATCCAATGTGGTGAGCCCATTGGAAGGAACACTCCGTTTCGGACTTACCTTCAATTTTGGGGATGAGTATGACGAATACTAGAAATGAAAAAAATAAAGATTGAAACTCATTTGGAGGTTTTTGATTCTCTCTTAGAACTTCCAAAAGACATACAAGATCTTATGAATAAGGCGCAGCAAGCTCGTGAAAAGGCTTATGCGCCTTATTCGCGTTTTATGGTGGGGGCGGCATTGCAATTGGAAACGGGCGAAATAGTTATGGGAAGCAACCAAGAGAATGCTGCGTTTCCCTCCGGTCTTTGTGCAGAGCGTGTGGCGGTATTTCATGCCGGAGCTAACTATCCAAAGAAAACCATTAAACATATGGCCTTAACGGTTCGATCCCTCAATCACACCGTGAATACACCTACACCTCCCTGCGGTGCCTGCAGGCAGGCCTTGGCAGAGTATGAAGTGAATCAGAAAAAGCCTTTGGCGATCTATTTTATGGGAGAAACGGGGCCTGTGGTAAAGGCAGCTTCTGTTAAAGAACTATTACCTCTTGTATTTGACAGTTCCTATCTTTAATTATTCGAGTAAAATTAAGAGTTAGCTGTTTTGTAGTCCTTCAGAATATAGTATTTTTGTTATTCGTGCAATACATTCCGCAATGGAATGATGACAACTGGTTCATGAAAAAAATTACAAAGCAAACGTATCTCGACTGGTACGAACACATGCTCTTTTGGCGTAAGTTCGAAGACAAACTAGCGCAAGTCTATATCAACCAAAAAGTAAGAGGCTTTTTACATCTTTACAATGGTCAAGAGGCTGTATTGGCCGGATCCTTACACGCCATGGATCTTACCAAGGATAAAATGATCACCGCGTATAGAAACCACGTGCAGCCTATTGGCATGGGCGTTGATCCCAAACGCGTGATGGCTGAACTCTACGGCAAAGCCACCGGTACTTCTCAAGGGTTGGGGGGGTCTATGCATATCTTTTCAAAAGAGCACCGGTTTTACGGCGGCCACGGTATTGTGGGCGGACAGATCCCATTAGGGGCCGGGATCGCTTTTGCCGATAAATATTTCGAGCGTGATGCGGTAACCCTCACGTTCATGGGGGACGGCGCCACAAGACAAGGGGCTTTACATGAAACTTTCAATTTAGCCATGTTGTGGAAATTGCCGGTAGTCTTTTGTGTGGAGAACAATGGCTACGCCATGGGAACATCTGTGGCACGTACCGCAAATCACACCGATATTTGGAAATTAGGTCTCGGGTATGAAATGCCTTGCAAACCCGTAGACGGAATGAAACCCGAAGTGGTTGCCAAAGAAATGGACGAAGCGATTGAGCGGGCACGACGCGGTGACGGACCTACCTTTTTAGAAATCCGTACGTACAGATACCGTGGTCACTCCATGAGTGATGCGCAGCACTATCGCACCAAGGAAGAAGTTGCAAAAAAGCAAGAAGAAGATCCTATCTCGTATGTGTTGAACAAGATCTATGAAAAGAAATGGGCCACCGAAGCCGATATCAAAAAGATCGATAAACGCGTAAAGGATTTGGTAACCGAATGTGAAGAATTTGCCGAAAATTCACCATATCCTGAAAAGAATGTGATGTACGATACCGTATACGAACAGGAAGATTATCCATTTTTACCTCACAAATTATAAGCTATGGCCGAAGTAATTAACATGCCGCGATTAAGCGACACCATGGAAGAGGGCACCGTAGCCACATGGCTGAAAAAAGTTGGAGATACGGTTGCTGAAGGAGATATTTTAGCTGAAATTGAGACAGATAAGGCGACCATGGAATTCGAATCTTTCTACGAAGGAACATTGTTGCATATTGGGATTGCTGAAGGTGAGACCGCAAAGGTTGACAGCCTTCTTGCGATCATAGGAGATAAGGATGAGGATATTTCTAGCCTCATCGATGGTAGTAGTGCCTCGGAAGCAACAAAAGAATCTTCTAAAGCTGAAGCCGACCAAGAAGCCAAGGCTGAATCTAAAACCACTTCTGAAAAGGAGGAGGCGACTTCAGAAACCTCCGAAGATGGCTCGAAGGATTTTCCTGAAGGTGTTGAGATCATCACCATGCCGCGATTAAGTGACACGATGGAAGAAGGAACGGTGGCAAGTTGGTTGAAGAAAGAGGGCGATGCTGTAGAAGAAGGGGATATTTTGGCCGAAATTGAAACCGATAAGGCCACTATGGAATTTGAATCTTTCTATGCCGGAACCTTATTGAAGATTGGTATTGCTGAAGGAGAAACGGCAAAGGTAGATGCCTTGCTTGCTGTGATTGGGCCAAAAGGCACCGATGTTTCAGATATACTAAAGAATTATAAGACGGGATCTTCTAAGAAACCTACTTCGAAACCTTCAGAAAAAGAAGAGAAAGAGCAACCATCTACTTCCGAAGCAAAAAAGACTTCAGAAACAACCGAAAAATCCGCTTCAAAACCATCACAAACCCAAGCGGCATCCAGCCAAGACGGAGGTCGTATATTCGCTTCACCCTTGGCTAAAAAGATGGCAGAGGAAAAGGGAATTAATTTGAGTAGGGTACGAGGCAGCGGGGAAAACGGACGCATTATAAAGAGCGATATCGAGAATTATCAGCCTGCTTCCGGAGGCGTCGAAGCATACACGCCTGCAGGAGAAGAACGTTTTGAGGAGGTCAAGAATTCGCAAATGCGAAAGACCATTGCAAAACGTTTGGGGGAATCGAAATTTACAGCACCGCATTACTACTTAACTATAGAATTGGATATGGATCATGCCATTGCCGCACGTACGGCGATCAATGCCAATCCGGAGGTCAAGATATCCTTTAACGACATGGTGGTAAAGGCATGTGCTATGGCACTTCGCAAACATCCGCAAGTTAACAGTCAATGGACGGGAGATGCTACCCGAATTGCAAAGCATATTCATATTGGCGTCGCCGTTGCTGTTGACGAAGGCTTATTGGTACCCGTCTTGAAGTTCGCAGACCAGATGACCTTTTCGCAAATAGGTGCCAATGTAAAAGAATTGGCCGGTAAGGCAAGAAGTAAGAAGATCACTCCGCAGGAGATGGAAGGAAGTACTTTTACCGTATCAAATTTAGGAATGTTTGGAATTAAAGAATTTACTTCCATCATCAACGCTCCCAATTCCGCAATTTTATCGGTTGGGGCTATTGTTGAGAAACCTGTAGTGAAGAATGGAGCCATCGCAATTGGAAATACGATGACGGTCACTTTAGCCTGTGACCATCGTACGGTAGATGGTGCAACAGGTGCCCAATTCTTACAAACCTTACGACAATATATAGAGAATCCGGTAACCATGTTTGTATAAAGCTATGTTGCCATGAACGCTATCCCGCTATTTTCAGGTATCATGAAGATAGCGGGATTTGTGTATATTTAGGATATGAAGAAGAACATCATTATTACAGGAACGAGCCGAGGAATTGGTTTCGAAATGGTTCCATTGTTTGCCAAAGACGGGCATAACGTTTTGGCACTTTCCCGAAATGAATCACCGGTCTCCGGTTTAAATTTGAAATCCTGTAAAGCTATTCCATTTGATATTACAAACAGTGACGACCTTCAACAGGTCACAACCTATGTAAAAGATAACTGGGGACATGTCGATATACTCATCAATAATGCCGGATATTTGGTTACTACTCCTTTTGCCGAAATAAGCATGGCTTCGTTTCAAAGATCTTACGAAGTGAACGTTTTTGGTGTTGCTGCATTGATCCAAAACATACTTCCCTTTATGAAACATGACGGCCATGTCGTGAATATTAGCAGTATGGGTGGGGTGCAAGGGAGTGTTAAGTTCCCGGGACTTAGTGCGTATAGCAGTAGTAAAGGAGCACTTTGTACACTTACCGAAATATTAGCAGAAGAATATAAAGAGACGGGCCCTTCCTTTAATGTACTTGCCCTTGGTGCTGTAAAGACCGAAATGTTGGAAGAAGCGTTTCCCGGATACGAGCCACCGGTCTCCGCATTGGAAATGGCCCGGTATATTACAGAATTTGCAAAGAATGGTCAGAAGTTCTACAACGGCAAAATTCTTCAAGTTTCTAGTTCAACGCCCTAATGAATGACGAAAGTTCTTAGCACATACCTACCGGAAGTTGCCGTACAACCCGTATTCGAATTGATAAAAGTTAACAATGTACATCTAAAGATCGTGAACGAACGGGTCACACGACATGGGGATTATAGAAGGATGCCCAACGGTCACCATCAGATCACAGTGAACGCAAATCTCAATAGGTATCGCTTCTTGATTACACTTATCCATGAGATCGCGCATTTAGTGGCTTTTCAAAAGTATGGACGCACTATTAAGCCTCATGGGAAAGAATGGAAATTTACCTTCCAACAACTCATGTTGCCGTTTTTAAGACCCGAAATTTTCCCACCACAGTTATTGCCCTTATTAGCGCTTCATTTTAAGAATCCAAAAGCGACCAGTGATACAGATGCTACACTGGCATTGGCCTTGAAACAATACGATCCTGCCAACGATAAAAACTATATCTTTGAAATACCCCCAAACGGACTTTTTAGATTACACAATGGGAAGGTGTTTAAACGCGGTAATAAAAGAGTGAAACGATACGAATGTTTGGAAGTGGCTACGGGGCGTATATATTTGTTTAACCCCAATGCCGAAGTTGAATTTATACACTAAGAGAATGAATACAAATTATTATGCGGTGATCATGGCCGGTGGTATAGGCTCAAGGTTCTGGCCGGTGAGCACTACGGCGTTTCCAAAACAATTTCACGATATGTTAGGAACGGGTCAGAGTCTGCTGCAAAAGACCTTTTCCCGACTCAACCGCCTTATTCCGTCTCAAAATATCTACGTGCTTACAAACGAACGATACTTAGATCTCACACTAGAACAACTACCCCAGATTGATGCCACGCAGGTAGTTCTTGAGCCCGCTATGCGGAATACGGCTCCTTGTATTTTACTTTCCGCATTAAAGATCCGGAAGGAGAATCCCAATGCGCTTATGTTAGTTGCGCCCAGTGACCATCGGATCGAAGACGAAGCGGCCTTTATTGAAGATGTTCAAATGGGTTTTGATGCCTGCCAAAGGCAGGATATGCTGCTTACCTTAGGGATACAGCCTACCTTTCCCAATACCGGATACGGCTATATTGAAAGTGTTGAAAAAGGAGCAAGTCCTATTAAAGAAGTGAAGCAATTTCGTGAAAAACCAGACTACGAAACGGCGAAACAATTTATTACGGAAGGAAATTTTTTATGGAATGCCGGAATCTTCTTGTGGAGTGTTAAAAGCATTCTCAACGCTTTTGAACAGCATATGGCGAAAATGTATGCACTTTTTGCTGAAGGTGTCCCTGTGCTCAACACCGAAGCCGAGTCGGATTTTATTACAGCGCAATATGCTAAGGCCGAGAATATTTCGATCGATTACGGTATCATGGAACATGCAAATAATGTTTTTGTAAAGAAAGCTGCTTTCGACTGGAACGATCTGGGTACCTGGGGTGCCTTATACGATAAAATGACCAACGAGCCTAAGGAGAATGCCATAGTTCGCGCCATCCCACATCTTAAGGATGCGGAAGGAAATATGATCTACACTGCTTCAGAAAAATTGGTGGTTGTAGATGGTATTAGTGATTATATTATTGTGGATAAGGACGAAGTGTTGCTTATCTTTCCGAAGAAAAAGGAACAAGATATAAAAAGCTTGCTTCAAGAGGTAGGAAAAAAATTTGGTGAAAAATACACGTAGTCTATGAGTACTTCAGAAAATAAAAAGGACGTACAGGTAACGCCCAATGATGAACAGTTTGATTCTGTGAAGCTGACTACTTGGGAAGGTATCAAGAAGTTTCTACGGGAGTTACTGGACATTCGAGGAGATTCAGATCGGGATGCGACCATCGAGGCAGTAAAGAAAGATATTTCTTTTAAAGGACATACGGCCTGGATCCTTATATTCTCGATCTTCGTGGCTTCCATCGGGCTCAATGTGAGTAGCGCAGCTGTTGTGATTGGTGCCATGTTGATCTCGCCATTGATGGGTCCCATTGTGGGTGTGGGGCTTTCCGTTGCAATTAATGATGTTGAGACCTTAAAGCGTTCGCTTATCAATCTTGGCGTAATGGTGTTTCTTAGTGTTTTAACAGCCTTTCTATATTTTAAGCTGTCACCCCTCACTGAAGAAACCCCCGAATTACTGGCGCGTACCTATCCCACTATCTTAGATGTATTGGTTGCTATCTTTGGCGGTTTGGCATTAATTGTTGCGAAGACCAAAAGTGGAACTATAGCCAGTGTGATCTTTGGGGTAGCTATCGCCACAGCGCTTATGCCGCCCTTATGTACGGTGGGTTACGGGTTAGCGATTGGGAATGTACAGTATGCCGGCGGCGCTCTTTATCTTTTTTCGATCAATGCTACATTTATAGCACTCTCCACCTTTATAGTCTCGAAATTGCTGCGCTTTCCTTTGGTTCGTTATGCAAATTCGAAGCGCAGAAAGCGAATTGCACAGGTGGCCTCCCTTATTGCCTTGGTAGTGATGGTGCCTAGCATCATTTTGTTCTTGAACCTCTTAAAAGTTCAAGTGTATGAGAATCGGGCAAAGGAATTTGTAAAGGAAACGATTAGGTATGACGGAGCAGAGATCGTGAAATCCACACAAGATTACGAAACTCAATCTATCGACGTCTATCTTATTGGTCAGCCAGTACCACAAACCAAGATCAACGAGTGGAATGCCATGTTAAACGATACCGAACAATTAAGCGATGTAAATCTTCGAATCTTTCAAGGGACAGACCAAAGCGGGGCTTTTGCCGAAAAGCTTTCAGGAGAGGTGAAGGCAGGCATTCTTGAAGACCTTTACGTAAAGAACGAGCAGGTGATTCGGGATAAGGACGATCGCATTTCGTTCTTAGAGAATGAGATCGCTAATTTGAAGATTAAGAACGTGCCATTTCAAGAGTTGAGCGAAGAAGTAAAGATAAATTATCAAGATATCGAGACCTTCAGTTATTCAAATAAGATTACAACCAATTTTGAAAAGATTGACACATTACCTGTTATTAATGTTAAATGGAAGACCGGGGTATCAAGTAGATCACGGCGGGAACAAATGAAGCGCTTGGAAACATGGCTAAAATTTAAAATGAAGTTGGATACTATAAGCGTGGCAGAATATCCTTAACGAAAAAAGGCACTCGAGAGTGCCTTTTTTATATTTTAAGAGAGAGAAGTGTTTCTATCTTTTAATGAACTTGTAGCTTACCGCTTGTTTTTCAACTTCAAACTGGGCAAAATATACACCCGTTTTAAGCGCAGCGACATTAATATTGTTTCCAGTGCTAATGGTGGTTTGGTTCACCACTTTACCGTTGATATCGACAATACGTACAGGCGTATTTTCCAATCCCTTCAGGGAAAAATTAAGCACATCGCTGGTTGGATTCGGGAAAATACGTATTCCTTCGATCTCAAAATCTGTCACCGCTAACGGATTGCTTCCTTCCACAACGATCAAGGTTTCGTTGATGGCAGGATTGTCGATAGCATCTACATTTCCGGAAGGCCAATGAATTACGATCTGGTCGATGGTCGTGCTGGTTCCTATTCCGAAGTGACCCACTAAAGAGTTCATGTGACTAAACCCTTGTCCCGAACGGATCTCACGAATTTGCATACCCCAATCTCCATAGATCTCGATACGGGCACCGATTCCATTCAAGTTGCTTTCAACACCTTCCAGGCCTACTTTGATCCAGTTATTTGAATTTCCATTGTTAATCCATAGGTCACCATCATTGGCAACATCTAAGAATCCGTCGTTGTTAAAGTCACCAATGGCACCCTCATCGAATGGAAGATCTACCCCCGTAAAGGTTAAATTTCCATTATTCAAATACAGTTCTCTTGATAATTCAGAAAAAATATCAACGAATCCGTCGTTGTTAAAATCTCCCGCTTGGTTCTCCCAAGCACCTAAATCATTTGCGTTGATATTAGTTGTAGCAATAATGTCTGTAAACACTCCGGTACCATCGTTGAGCATAAAACGGTTTTGGAAGTCATGATTTACTATAAAGGCATCGAAGTCGCCATCATTGTCGAAATCCTCAAAGACCGTAGCCCAAGACTGTGCATTATCACGCATATTAATGTCTTGACCATTTTCGGTAAACGTGCCGTCACCATTGTTAGTATACATGGCGTTATCTCTATTTGGATCACCCGGTGCGGCGCCCCCACGACATTTTGTAAGATACATATCTTGATCGCCATCGTTGTCATAATCCACCCAGATAGCGGCGTAGTTTCCGGGTCGGTCCAAGGTTAGAAAAAAGTCTTGATCCAAGGTCATTGTTTGGCCTCCGTCATTTCTATAGGGATGGCTTTCGTCAATATCATGGCACACGAATGCATCGATATCTCCGTCATTATCTATATCGGCAAATGTAGAACGTTGTGAAAAAATAAATTCCGGATGAAGGTCTTCTATATACCCGGTTCCATCAGAATTCGCAAATAGAAAGGAAACTCGCTGTCCATTTCCTAAAACAAGGTCATTATAACCGTTCTTGTCGATGTCGGCTGCAGCAATACTCCAGTTTGGAACGTTGGCAATTGGCATGGTAATGAATGTAGAAATGAAACTACCATCCGGTTGTTGGTAATCAATTCCAATTCCATTATCACTAACTCGAACGTAATCATCGAGATAGTCACCATTCATATCCACTCCTACTTCAGAATAATCGGGGTACGAACCAATAGCGCTATTTTGATTGGTAAAAGAAACCTGCGCCATGAGGGACGCACTGCACAAAAGGAGTGTGCAAAAAAGTAAAGGGTTTTTCATTGTAGATTAATTTTAATGTGGCTAAAAATAAGTTAAAATATTTGATAAACATAAGGTTACAGACTAAAAATTAATTCTCTTTATTCTGAATTTCTCGTATTTTTCGGAATAAGTCTGAAGAATATACAAAATCTGTAACATCTTCATTGTCGGTTTTAAAGATATCTTCATTGGTACCCTGCCAGACCAATTGGCCGTTTTTCAGCAAGACAATGTTTTCACCAATCTCCATGACCGAATTCATATCGTGAGAGACCACCACTGTGGTTATGTTATATTCATGCGTGATTTCTTGTATCAAATTATCAATAACTGTTGCCGTTTTAGGGTCCAGACCTGAATTGGGTTCGTCACAAAAAAGGTATTTGGGTTTATTCACGATCGCCCGGGCGATCGATACCCGTTTTTGCATGCCCCCGGAGATCTCTGCAGGGTATTTGTTATTTACATTTTCGAGGTTAACACGGGCTAAGACCTCATTGACACGATGCAGCATGTCGCTCTTCTTCTGTTTGGTAAACATTCGAATCGGAAACATCACATTCTCTTCTATGGTCATCGAATCGAACAGAGCCCCGCCTTGAAAGAGCATCCCGATCTCTTCCCGGAGCGCTCGCTGCTCCTCGTCATCCATGTGTTGTATTGCCTTATCTTCATAATAAATTAAGCCTTCTTCCGGTTTAAAAAGACCCAGTAAGCACTTAAGCATAACGGTTTTACCGCTACCACTCTGACCAATAATTAGATTGGTCTTTCCCTTATGGAAGACCGTTGAAATACCCTTAAGGATTTCTTCTTCACCAAATCGCTTATGTACATTTTCAACTTTTATCATTAGCTTAGGAGTAATTGGGTCACTATATAATTTGATAGTATGATCAAGACACTGGTCCAAACAAACGAGTTGGTACTTGCTTTTCCTACCTCTAAAGCACCTCCTTTCATATAGTAACCCTGCCAGGAAGGTACTGTTGCAAGGATAAACGCAAACACAAAAGTTTTTACAAAGGCGTAAGTAAGATGAAAAGGATCGAATGAGTCCTGTAATCCGGCCACAAATTCGGGGGAAGAAGTAAATCCGCCGTATACACCCGCGACATAACCGCCCATCATGCCCAAAAACATGGCGATCGCAATGACAAACGGATACAACATGAGGGCAACGATCTTTGGAAATACCAAATAGTTTAAAGAATTGATACCCATGACCTCTAAGGCGTCGATCTGTTCGGTAACACGCATCGAGCCAATACTTGAGGTGATGAATGAGCCTACCTTACCCGCCATGATGATCGAAATAAAAGTAGGTGCAAACTCTAGAACTACCGACTGCCGTGTGGCAAACCCAATAAGCGATTTCGGGATCAAGGGATTATCCAGATTCAAAGCCGTTTGAATGGCAATGACCCCTCCTACAAAAAAGGAAATAAACGCTACTATACCCATAGAGCCTATAATCAGGTCATCTATTTCTTTAAAGATAAGTTCACGCAATACAGATCCCTTCGTAAAACTGCTAAATACCCGTTTGAGCATTAAAAAGTAGGAGCCGATGTCTTTAAGCTGTTTCATTGGCACCTTTGCTTTTGAAATGAATAATAGGTAGTATCATCAAGTGGGTCATGCACAAATGGATTGATTTTGGGAGTGTAAAATAATTAAAAGTTAGTTCTGCTAAAGTAACAAAATTAACCGACTGTTGCGTTAAATCTAAGAAGAGGAAACTACCTATTCTCCAATAAGTCCATGATCTTATGAAAAACACCTGTGTTCTCATAGATACCGCCAAAAAGGTTTGCGCCGGGTCCTTTTGCGAATATGGGTATCAAGGAGGCAGAATGACCGGTAGTTGAAAAGGACGGTTTAATCTTATTATAATCACCGGTATCTGTCGCAAGTGTAAAACCACCCGTCTCATGATCGGCAGTGACGATCAACAAGGTATCCGGGTTCTCGATCATATAAGCTAGCACGACCCCAATGGTCGTATCGAAATCCAACTGTTCGGCGATAAGGTAGTCGGCATCATTTGCATGACCGCCCCAATCGATCTGTGACCCTTCCACCATTAAAAAGAATCCGTTCGTGTTCTCAGAAAGATGGTCTAAAGCAAGTTGAGTTGCTTCGGGTAAAAAATTGCCACGGCCCTCCAGCATCGTAGGGAGTGCATCTTCGGCCAGAAGGATTGCTTGTTTTTTTTCTGAAGGTTGCTTCGGAAGGGATTGGGTACTGAGCTCAAAACCTTGTTGTTCTAATTCCGAAATAAGGTCGCGCCCGTCCGATCTTTCAGAAAAGAATTTAAGTCCGCCGCCGGCAAAAAAATCGACATCGGAGTGCGGAAGGAAGGTTGCTATTTCTTCGTAAGACCTACGGGAAGCAACATGCGCATAAAAACTCGCCGGTGTGGCATGGGTTATGCTGGAAGTTGCGATCAAACCGGTACTCATGTCGCTTTCAGAAACAAGCTCCACAATGGTTTTAACGGCCACGGTATCTTTGGTCATTCCTATGGCACCATTGTACGTTTTGATGCCGCTCGCATACGCAGTACCACTGGCGGCCGAATCGGTAATAAGGTCACTGGACGCAGAAGTCTTCAGCAGTCCGACCACCGGGAATCGTTCAAAATTTGAGGGCTGATCGCCATAGAAGAAACCGGCCGATATTTGACTCAAACCCATGCCGTCTCCAATAAGAAGAACGATATTCTTGGGTGTTGTGGTGTTAACTTCTTGAGAAGTACCCTTAACTGTCTGCGAAAAGGAGGCTATGCTTTTCAGCATTAACAAAAAAATGCAAAGTAGGGATAGAAAATGATTCATGGTATTCTTCTTGAGGACTTCAAAATTACGCAGAAAGAATTGACTGGATGTTAAGAGGATGTTAGATGTTGTTAAAAAAACTTCCTTTTTATATTCTTCCATCGAAGCATTCTTATAAAGGCACCTTCGGCTTCTGAAACTATGTACGGTATCTTTTGTTGTCTTGCTTTTCGGAAGCCTTTTATGGCATTTATATAAAAGGAGAAACGCTTTTTTTTC
This sequence comes from uncultured Altibacter sp., assembly GCF_963972995.1. Lineage (NCBI taxonomy): Bacteria > Pseudomonadati > Bacteroidota > Flavobacteriia > Flavobacteriales > Flavobacteriaceae > Altibacter > uncultured Altibacter sp. The sequence continues at coordinate 19,199 of NZ_CAXAXI010000027.1, read as the reverse complement.
CAGGCAAGTTTGGCCGAAGCGATGTGAGTAAGGGCCCAACCGTAACGCATTTTGTAAAATGCAATGCCTTGCTTTGCTGCTGCGTCGACACTGTAGTTCGCTCCTGTGGGTTTTAAGTGTTTTACATGAAGGGAGGGGTCGGTTTGTACCGTCCAGCCGTGATATTTCGCCAAGAGTTCGTCTACGGTGTCCCAGCCAATAGAAGCTTTTAGACCGCCAATGGCATGAAAACAAGAGGTGCGATATAACTTAATAGGACCGCGTGTTTTCGTTCTTGAGGATATGTTCTCAAACTTCCAGCCATCATTCGTTTCAATATAGAGATTTCCAGAAGCGATCCCAATGGAACTGTCTGAAGAAAATATTCGCGTCATTTTTTCAAAGTAGTTTCGAGGCAAAACAATATCTCCATCAAATTTGCCAATGAGATCGTATTCTTCATCTAGTGTCGTTAATCCTTCATAAAAAGCCTGAACCACCTTACTTCCCGGAGAATGGTTTTCTGAAGAGGTATTGTAAACACTAGAGATAAAAGGATATAATTTCGAGAAGGTGTCTATTATTTGTTGTGTATTGTCGGTGGAATTGTCATTGACAATCACTATTTTATTTGGAATTATAGTTTGATCCACCAATGACTGAAGCGTTTGAGCAAGATGTGCTTCTTCATTATACACCGGGATGATAACACATAGCTTCATAAGTTAAAAATATGTATATTAGAGCAAAGGTCTATAATGAAACAAGTATTATTTATTGGAATTTTATTTTTATATGGATTCGTCAATTCTCAAATTCATGATGTTGCAGTTTACCATAAAATTGCGGAAGACATGGGAGGATTTAATTCATCTCTTGATCTTGAAGATTGGTTTGGTTATTCAGTCACCGCTATAGGAGATCTTAATGGTGATGGTATTGAAGACATAGCCGTGGGTGCTATAAAAGACGATGATGGCGGATTTAATCGAGGTGCAGTGTATATACTTTTTTTAGATGCACATGCTAACGTTGATAGTTTTCAAAAAATTAGTAATACTAGTGGAGGATTTGATGGTGTACTAGACGATTGGGACATTTTTGGAACCTCAATTGGCTATTTAGGAGATATGAATAATGATGGTTTTGTGGAAATTGGAGTAGGAGCGGAATATGATGGAGATGGGGGTTGGTGGCACGGAGCCGTTTGGATATTGTCATTGAATCCTGATGGGACCGTACATTCATATTCAAAAATAAGTGATCTTGAAGGAGAATTTGATGCTCCTCTGGGTGATGAAGATGTTTTTGGTACCGACATCGAGTTATTAGGAGATTTAAATGGAGACGGATTTAAAGATATTGCAGTTTCAGCAAGACGGGATCCGGATGGAGGATCTGATAGGGGAGCTGTGTATATTTTATTTTTAGATAACGATTTTAAGGTGATTGACTATCAAAAAATTAGTGATACAGAAGGAAATTTTCAAGGAGATTTACAAGGTGGAGATTATTTTGGAGGCGCTGTTGCGAATATTGGCGATCTTAATAATGACGGTATAATCGATCTTGCGGTTGGAGCTTACAGAGACGACGATGGAGGTCTTAACCGAGGAGCTGTATATATATTATTCATGAATAATGATGGCACGGTAGCGGATCATAGGAAAATAAGTGACCTTGAAGGAAGTTTCGAAGCAGAATTCAATGATGACATGTTCTTCGGAAAATCTATAACATTCACAGGAGACTTGAATGAAGATGGTCTTACTGAGATTGTGGTTGGAGCTAGGGGCTATGACAATCAAGAAGGACCTAATTTTGGTGCTTTTTATGTTTTAAACATAACCCAAGAAGGTTCTGTAGATAGTTATGTTCAATACACCGAAGGATTACATAATTTCAATGGAGATATTAATGTTGGAGATTCATTCGCTTTTAGTCTTACAAAGTTGAGAACAGCAGGTGGCAACAATGCTTTTGCGGTCGGTGCTTTCTCAGATGATGAAGGTGGGTTTGAAAAAGGAAGTGTTTGGATACTGCAATTGGGAAAAATTTTATCAATTGAAAGTATCGAAGAAAGGAATGAACTCGTTCGTATTTACCCTAATCCATCCAGAACGTCATTCAGCATTGAAGGAATTGACAACATAGTACGTGTAGAAATTTTCGATAGTTATGGTAAGAAAGTTATAGCTTTTGATCATTTTTTCAAAAATACCTATGATGTCACCTATTTATCTACGGGACAATATCTAGGAAAAATTGAAAAGGCAGACGGAAGTTCATATGCATTTAAATTAATTAAAGAATAACGTTCTTATTTTCTTTCCGCATATACCAAATAATAGCGGGGCGTAAAACGACGTAGAATTGGGCGGATCCCTATCTTCTTCACAGGATTGGTGAATTTTTCCCGTTTCTTTATGGTCCAGCCGGCTTTTTCCAATAACCAATCAAATTGCCAATCTTCAAATTCATGATAATGGCGATCCCGCTCATCGGTTTTGCTTTTATATGCCGATGCGAACCATAAGGTGAGCGGTACCGATGCAACCAATCTCTTAGCTTTTATATCACTAATAACATTAAATGGGGAAACAAGGTGTTCAAAGATCTCAAAGGCTGTAACAACATCATAATCGTCTTTCTGAACTGCTAACGTATTTGTGTCGAGATCCTCCCCTTGAGTGTTGGTCACTAGATACCCTTCTTTTTTCATAATGTTGGAAAAAGGATTTTCTACACCGAGATCCAATATCTTGGAAGAATGTGGAATTACTTCCTGTAAAAAACGCAACGTATGCTTATATCTTTTCTTAGGATATTTTCCTTCGTACATACTTAGACTCTGTAGACTATTGCATTGATGTTCATACCGGCCCCAACACTTGCGAAGATCACAATATCACCTTTTGAAACACGGTGTGTTCCCAATTCTTTTCGACGTACTAAATCATACAGCGTTGGAACGGTTGCCACACTGGAGTTACCCAGTTTATCGATGGTCATGGGCATCACATCGGCCGGGGGAGTTGCTCCATACATTTTATAGAAGCGTTTTACAATGGCGTCGTCCATCTTTTCATTCGCCTGATGAATAAAGATCTTTTTAAGTTCTTTAATATCTATTCCTGCATCGTCCAAACAGTCCTTCATCGCCGAGGGAACGTTGTTCAAGGCAAACTCATAGATCTTCCGGCCGTACATCTTAATATACCGTCGTGCGTCCGTCAATTCTTGATTGTTCGACTCCCCGAAATAAATAAAATGAGCTTCGTCATACGTAAAAGTGGCACTTTTATGAGAAAGGATACCGCTTCCTCCATCTTCATGTACAACAACGGCCGCACCGGCCCCATCACTGTAGATCATAGAATCACGATCGTGCTGGTCAACAACTCTGGATAGTGCTTCGGCTCCAATAATAAGGCATTTTTTTGCGATACCCGATTTAATGTAAGCATTGGCTTGAATCACAGACTCCACCCAACCGGGGCAACCAAAAAGCATGTCGTAGGCCACACAGGCAGAATTCTTGATCTTGAGATTGTGTTTTACCCTGCTGGCAATGCTCGGTACCGTGTCACTTTGTACAGAGTCATGTTTAACATCTCCGTAATTATGCGCCACGATAATGTAATCGAGCTCTTCTTTATCGATACCGGCGTCTTCGATCGCTTTAATTGCGGCAAAGGAAGCAATATCTGAGGTGGTCAGACTATCTTTAATGTACCGCCGTTCAGCGATACCTGTGATCGCCTTAAATTTTTCGATGATAACATGATTCTCATAATCGAAACGCGTACCGTCTTCATTAAAGAAACGATGATTCTCGAAGGCGTCATTTCTGGCGATGCCTTCGGGTATATAACTCCCAGTGCCTTTTATGATAACACCCATGTCTTATTAAATTTTGACTAAATTACTGAAAAGAACTTAGGTTCCCTTGTAAAACTTACTGAAATAAATCCTCTTTCAATGTTGAAAATGTCCATCATTAAAACTAAGACGGCTTGGAAAGGCATAGCTCAAGAATCTCAAATCAATCTATATTTTTAAGCCTCCATATACGCTTCAATGGCATCACAGGTACAAATAAGGTTGCGATCTCCGTACGCATCATCCACACGCCGTACCGTAGGCCAAAACTTATTGTCCAGTATATGATCTAACGGATACGCCGCTTCTTTTCTTGAATACGGAAAGTCCCAGCGATCGCTCGTTACCATGGTAAGGGTGTGCGGCGCATTCTTTAATATATTATTGGGTTCGTCTTTGTCCACGGCATCGATCTCTTTTCGAATGGAGATCATCGCATCACAAAAACGGTCCAGTTCTTCTTTGCTCTCACTTTCTGTGGGTTCGATCATCAAAGTCCCGGCCACAGGGAAAGATACTGTTGGCGCATGAAAACCGTAATCCATTAATCGTTTGGCAATGTCGGTCACCTCAATTCCTTTTTCTTTGAACGGACGACAATCCACGATCATCTCATGTGCCGCTCTTCCTTTTTCACCTGTATAGAGAACATCAAATTGTCCTTTAAGACGCTCTTTGATATAGTTGGCGTTAAGGATGGCGTATTGTGTCGCTTTTTTCAGACCGTTCTCGCCCAACATACAGATGTATGCATACGAGATCAAACATGCAAGTGAGCTGCCCCAGGGAGCCGCAGAGATTGCAGTGATGGCATGCGAACCTCCTGTTTTTATTATCGGGTTTGAAGGTAAAAACGGTACCAATTGTTTCGCAACACAAATAGGTCCCACACCCGGACCACCCCCTCCGTGAGGAATGGCAAAGGTCTTATGTAAGTTCAGATGGCACACATCAGCACCAATAGCCCCCGGATTGGTTAGTGCCACCTGTGCATTCATATTTGCACCGTCCATATATACTTGACCGCCATTTTCATGGATAAGACCGGTGATCTCCCGAATGGCAGATTCGTACACCCCGTGAGTTGAAGGGTACGTAACCATAAGACATGAAAGATTCTCTTTGTGTTCAATGGCTTTGGCACGCAGATCGTCCACATCAATATTCCCGTCTTCAGTGGCTTTCGTCACCACTACTTTCATGCCGGCCATAACGGCACTGGCGGGGTTGGTACCATGCGCCGAAGAAGGGATCAAACAAATATTGCGATGTGCCTCCCCGCGAGATTCGTGATACGCACGAATGACCATGAGTCCGGCATATTCGCCTTGAGCCCCTGAGTTGGGTTGTAACGAGGTGCCGGCAAACCCTGTGATCTCGGTAAGTTGGTTCTCTAACTTCTTCAACATTTGCTGGTATCCTTCCGCTTGTTCCACCGGAACAAAAGGATGCATGTTTCCCCACTGAGGGTCACTTAGCGGAAGCATTTCGGCGGCAGCATTAAGCTTCATGGTACAAGAGCCAAGAGAGATCATGCTATGGTTCAGTGATAGATCCTTTCGCTCTAGTTTTTTTATGTAGCGCATCAATTCGGTTTCACTGTGATACGTGTTGAAGACCTCATTCTGAAGAAAGAGGGTTTTTCGGTTTACTTCCTTCGGAATCTTATTCCCTGTCAACAACTCGGTTACTTTAAGGGTCTCTTTGTTGAACGCTTCAGCAAATACCTGAATAATTCTATTTAGATCCTTAAGGGTCGTGGTCTCATTCACAGATATCGAGACAGTTTCGTTATCCGGATAATAGAAGTTCACTTCTTTCCCTTCTGAAAGATATTCGATCTTAGTGGCATCTGTTTTAATAGCGATGGTGTCGAAATAGGTGTCGTTGGCCTGATAGAAGCCTAAACGCTCCAATGCATCGGCAAGCGTTGCAGCAGTATTGTGAACTTTACTTGCAATGTGTTCCAATCCCTTTGGTCCGTGATAAACAGCATACATTCCGGCCATAACTGCCAATAATACTTGAGCAGTACAAATATTGGACGTAGCCTTATCGCGTTTTATATGTTGTTCTCTTGTTTGAAGGGCCATACGTAACGCACGGTTGCCGTCTGTATCTTTGGTCACACCAATAATACGACCCGGAATACTGCGCTTGTATTCTTCTTTTGTAGCAAAATAAGCGGCATGAGGCCCTCCATAGCCCAATGGAATACCAAAGCGTTGTGTGGTTCCTACTACTACATCGGCTCCAAAATGCCCCGGAGATTCCAGTTTCACTAAACTCAAGATATCTGCGGCAACAGCAACCTTAATCTGCGCTTCTTTAGCTTTTGCTATAAAGTCTTTAAAATTATGTACACGGCCGGTTCTGCCCGGATATTGCAGGATGACACCGAAAAATTCTGAAGAAAAATCGAAGTCTTCATGATTGCCCACAACAAGTTCTACACCTATAGGCGTTGCGCGTGTTTTCAACAGATCCAGGGTTTGCGGAAGAATCTCTTCTGAAACAAAGAACTTTGAGGCATTATTCTTCTTTTGCTCGCGTTCACGTACCGCAAACAACAAGGTCATTGCTTCGGCTGCAGCAGTAGCTTCGTCCAAAAGGGATGCATTGGCGAGTTCCATTCCTGTAAGGTCTGTGACCATGGTTTGAAAGTTTAGTAAAGCTTCCAATCGTCCCTGAGCGATCTCTGCCTGATAGGGCGTGTACGCCGTATACCAACCCGGATTTTCAAGTATGTTCCTTTGAATGACGGGGGGGGTAATGGATTGATGATACCCTAATCCAATGTAGGTTTTGAATACTTTATTCTTTGCCGCCAATTCGGTAATGTGCTCCAAATACTCATTTTCACTCATGGCAGTATCAAGCGTAAGCTCTTTTTGAAGCAATATCTCATTAGGAATGGTTTCCAAAATAAGTTGCTCGAGGCTTTCTGCACCAACGGTTTTTAGCATTTCAGGGAGGTCACTTCTTCTAGGACCAATATGTCTAAGGGCAAAAGAATCTGTATTCATTTGTTGCTATTAAATTTAAGGTGCAAAATTACATATTTTAACGGATAAAAAAGGCTATTTTAACGTTGCGCACACATAACTTTTCAACCGTAAGGACAGGTTGCTAACACTTTGTCTATTTTTGTAGTATGAAGGGTCTTCAGCGTGTTCTCGATTTCTATGTCCAAAGCAGTATTCACGTGGCTTTGGCCGTGCTCTCACTTGTATTGATCACACAGTTTGAGTTCAACCTAAATCTGCAATCTTCATTGTTGGGCTATGTTTTTTTTGGAACGATAACCGCTTATAATTTTGTAAAGTATGCCGCTATCGCCGGATTACATCATCGTCGGCTCACAGATTCATTAAAATCCATACAGATCTTCTCGCTGGGATGCTTCGTATTTTTACTGTATTTCGCATTTCAGCAGTCGTTTCAAGTGCTGGCAGTTTCTACTGTATTTGGTATCCTTACGCTCTTCTATGCCATTCCGTTGGTCAAGAAGAGAAATTTGCGGAATTTTAGCGGACTTAAAATTTTTATCGTTGCCATTGTTTGGGCAGGTGTTACCATGGTCGTACCCGTGATTGCTTCCGAAGAAACGTTCAATCAAAATATAGGGATTAGTACACTACAACGTATCATCATTGTTATAGCACTTACGATTCCCTTTGAAATACGAGATCTTCCGTTTGATAAAAAAACGCTGGGAACCCTGCCGCAGCGATTGGGGGTGTTTGCAACAAAGACCTTGGGCAGTGTGCTTTTGGGAATCTCCTTTTTAATTGAATATTTTAAAGAAGAGATGTTCTTGCCTTATGCCATTTCCCTTATGGTTATTTGTATACTCATAGCTGTTTCCATCCTTTTTTCTGAAAAAAAACAATCCCCCTATTATGCTTCATTTTGGGTAGAAAGTATTCCTATCCTGTGGTATCTGCTACTATTACTAATCGCCCTAATCTTTTCTTAGGCGTTGTCGAATAGCTTCTTTTTCGGAAGCACTGAGCGTCTTAAGATTGGCCCGCTGAAAAAGTTGGGTGAGTTTTGTGTTTCTTATGGAATGTTCTCTGCAAATGCGACAATAGATATGGTGTACCTTCATTGAAATCCGTTCCCAAAATCCTGCTTCTTTATATTGAGCTTTATCGCATATATGCGCAGCTTCGTTACATTTCATGTTTATTTTCATACTACTAAAACCAGTTTTTTTGCAGGCAATCGGCCATGGCAGTTCGTGCTCTGTGAATAATCACCCAAAGGTTAGACGGTGTGATCTCAAATTCATTACAAATTGCCTCTGTGTCGAAGCCGTCCATAGTCTTCCTCTTGAAGATGGTCGCTTGCCTGTCGTTGAGTCCTTCCAAACAATTTAAGATGGCAAGCCCGAGCTCTTCGTTCTCCATTCTGTCTTCGGCAGTCTTATAAGAAGGATCCTGTACGCGTTCTTCAAGCCAATCGCCCTCCGCATCCTCGTCGGTATAGGTCATGCGTACCTCTGCTTTGCCTTTTCGGCTATTGGACTTACGGTAGTGATCTATAATTTTTCGCTTTAAGATGGAGATGAGCCACGTGCGTTCGCTGGCCTCCCCTTTAAAGTTCTTTTTAGATTTTAGACCGGCGAGAAACGTTTCAGAAATAAGATCTTGAGCCATTTCATGATCATTCACACGAACTATAGTGTAATTATAGAGATAATCCGAATAACGGTCAACCCATAGGTTTGGATCTAATTCGACTGAAGACATATCGTAGGCAACTGTTTTCCCAAAAATAGAAAAGTTTCAGTAAGTAATTGAAACTATTAACGTTCTATTAATCCGGCACGCTTTAATAGGGCTTCAGGATCGGGTTTTTGTCCTCTGAATTTAACATATAAATCCATGGGGTCTTGCGTGCCTCCTTGGGAAAGGATGAATTTTTTAAATTTATTTGCAATCGTTTTGCTGAAAATTCCTTCTTGCTGAAAATAAGCGAAGGCATCGGCATCCAATACTTCGGCCCACTTATAACTATAATATCCGGCAGCATACCCACCCTGAAAAATATGAGAAAAGGAGGTGCTCATACAATTCTCGGGAACGTCGGGATATAATTTTGTAAGGGCGAAAGCACCTTTTTCAAATGCTTTCACATCTTTAATGTGAGAAGGATCACTGCCATGCCAAGCCATATCCAGCATGCCAAAGCTCAATTGACGAAGCGTCTGCATTCCTTCGTGAAACGTAGCCGATTCTTTTATCTTTTCCACGTATTTCATTGGGATCACTTCTCCGGTTTCGTAATGGGTAGCGAACAGCTCCAGCGTTTCTTTTTCGTAGCACCAGTTCTCTAGAATCTGACTAGGTAATTCTACAAAATCCCAGTATACACTCGTACCGGACAATCCCCTATATTTAGTGTTTGCCAGCATGCCATGAAGCGCGTGGCCAAACTCATGAAAGAGGGTTGTTACCTCGTTGAACGTTAGAATGGAAGGCTTGGTGGAAGTAGGTTTTGTGAAATTACAAACGATCGAAACATGGGGTCGCTCGTTTACCCCATCACGTATTTCTTGCGATTTGTAAGAAGTCATCCAGGCGCCTCCTCGTTTTCCCGGTCTGGGATGGAAATCGGCGTAGAAGATAGCAACCAACTCATTGTCTGCGTCTGTAACGCGATAGGTCTTCACGTCCGGATGGTACGTGTCGATATCAGCTACAGGATTAAATTGTAGATCGTATAAACGTTCTGCCACAGTAAACACGCCGGTAATAACATTCTTTAATTCAAAATAGGGCTTTAACTTTTCATCGTCGAGATCGAAGCGTTCTTGTTTCAGTTTTTCGGCATAATAGGCGCCATCCCATTTTTGTAATTTTTCAATTCCGTCTCGTTTTTTTGCAAATGCTTCCAATTCATGAAACTCTTTTAAAGCGGCCGGTTTCGCTTTTTCTAACAGTTCTATAAGGAAAGAGTGTACCTTTTTGGGTGTCTCTGCCATACGTTCTTCCAAAACAAAATGGGCATGTGACCTGTATCCCAGAAGTTGTGCACGTCGATGACGTAAATTTACAATACGCAACACGTTCTCTTGGTTGTCCAAGGCATCGTGATGAAAACCTTTGGCGCCAAAGGCAATAGCCAGTTCTTTTCGAAGTTCTCGCTTATCAGCATACATCATGAACGGAATATAACTGGGGTAATCCAATGTAAAGATCCAGCCGTCAACACCTTTTTCGGAAGCCTCTTGCGCTGCTGCCTCCTTAGCTCCTTCCGGCAGTCCGGCAAGGTCCTCTTCATTCGTGATTACCAGTTGAAATTTATTGGTCTCGGCCAAGACGTTCTCTCCAAAGGTAAGTTTCAGCTTCGAAAGATCGGCATCAATCTTTCGAAGTGTTTCTTTATCTTTTTCTGAAAGGTTGGCGCCATTTCGGGAAAAACTTTTGTACTGTTTATCCAAAAGCATGTGTTGTTCTGTATTCAGCCCTAGCGAATCTTTCACTTCATATACGGCCTTCACCCTCTCAAATAAAGGTTTATTCAGTAAGAGATCGTTATTAAAGTTAGAAAGAAGGGGTGACACTTCTTGCGCGATCTTTTGAATGTGGTCGTTGGTTTCTGCGCTATTCAGATTAAAAAAAATACTGGTTACCCTGTCCAACTGTAACCCTGTATTCTCAAGTGCTTCCACCGTATTCTTGAAAGTAGGCGGAAGCGTACTTGTTGCGATAGCGTCAATCTCAGATTTGGTTTTGTTGATCAGCTCTTGAATGGCAGGAAGGAAATGTTCATTCTTGATCTTTGAAAAAGGCGCTGTATCGAAAGGGTGTAGCAGGGGATTCATGTAAAATGGGATGCGTTAAATTAATTTTTAAAAAATAGGCTTTCTAATAAGGAACTTTAAGGGTTTATCTTTTTTGCACCTTCCTCTACTTTTATCTTTAAACCTTCTTTGTAGGCAAGGACCTTGTCGAGCATACAGCTATCACCTGCTGCTAGGATCTGTGCAGCAAGTATACCGGCATTCTTTGCGCCGTTTAGGGCAACTGTCGCAACCGGAACCCCTCCCGGCATTTGAAGGATGGACAAAATAGAGTCCCAGCCATCTATGGAATTGCTCGATTTAACCGGAACACCAATAACAGGTAATGGTGAAAGGGATGCGATCATCCCCGGAAGATGGGCTGCGCCCCCTGCGCCTGCAATAATCACGGCGATATCACGAGTATGGGCATTTTTACCATAATCGAAGAGTTTGTCTGGAGTGCGGTGTGCCGAAACGATGTCGACCTCCACTTCCACATCGAATCCTTTAAGAATATCGATCGCTTCTTGCATGACCGGCAAGTCACTGGTACTTCCCATGATAATAGCTACTTTTTTCATAACTCTATTATTTACTAATTACCTGTATGGTTTTCTTAACTTCCTCTGCGATCTGTCTCGCTTTATTAAGGTCTTCATCAACGATGGTGACATGACCCATCTTTCGAAACGGACGCGTTTCTTTTTTACCATAGATATGCGGTGTTACCCCTTCCATAGCCAAAATGGAATCAATATGTTGGTAGTGTACCTCACCGGTATGGCCTTCTGCGCCTACCAGATTCACCATCACGCCTCCAACCTTACTGTCCGTTCTCCCCAACGGAAGGTCCAAAATAGCGCGAAGATGCTGTTCAAACTGATTGGTATAACCGGATTCTATAGTATGATGTCCGCTGTTGTGAGGTCGAGGCGCGACCTCATTGACCAAGATATCGTCATCTTCAGTTTGGAACAATTCTACGGCTAACAATCCCACATGTTTGAAAGCTTCGGAAACACGGGTAGCGACCTCTCTTGCTTTGGCTGCTACAGCGGCATCGATACGGGCCGGACAGATCACATACTCTACCTGATTCGCTTCCGGATGGAATTCCATTTCGACTACAGGATAGGTAGTTACCGCACCGGAAACATTGCGAGCCACGATCACGGCAAGTTCGTTCTTGAACGGCACTAATTTTTCAGCGATACACGCTGTATCGGGCAAGGGAATAATAGCTTCAGCGTTCCTAATGATACTTACGCCTTTTCCGTCATAGCCACCTGTGCAGCTTTTCCAAACGAATGGAAAATGTAGTTCCTTGCGAACGATGGCTTCGTTGAGACGATTCTTGCTGTCATAGACCACAAAAGGGGCAGTGGGGATGTTGTGACTTTTGTAAAATTGCTTCTGAATCCCTTTGTCCTGAATATTTTTGAGCGTTTCAGAAGAGGGAAATACTTTTTTTCCTTCTTTTTCCAACGCAGCTAAGGCATCAACATTCACATTTTCGATCTCAAAAGTGAGTACATCGGTCTTTTTTCCGAAGCGGTACACGGTATCATAGTCCATGAGATCGCCCTGTTCAAAATGATCGCAGGCTATACGGCAAGGGGCTTGCGCACTGGGATCAAGGACATGGGTTTTAATATCGAACTTGCGTGTTTCATAGAGCATCATTTTGCCCAATTGGCCGCCGCCAAGAATTCCTAAAGTGAAGTCTGAAGAAAAAAGGTCTGTCATAAAGGTTTCTTTGCACAAAGGTACAATCTTCTTTGCAATTGTTATCTTTGCACTTTTAATTATGTGGCGATTTTTATCATCATTATTCAATAGGAAACCGAACCCTTCGGAAGAAATGCAAAAAATAAACTTTTCAGAAGGAAACGAAAGATCAAAATCAAATATGAAGAATATAGTATTGTTTGGCCCACCGGGTGCCGGAAAAGGAACACAAGCCGAAATTTTAAAGGAGAAATACCAACTCGTACATATTTCTACGGGCGATGTGTTTCGATACAATATTAAGAATGCCACCGAGCTGGGTACGTTGGCCAAATCTTATATGGACAAGGGGCATTTGGTGCCGGATACGGTCACCATCGATATGTTAAAGGCGGAAGTAGAAAAGAATCCACAAGCCAATGGTTTTATCTTTGACGGATTCCCGCGAACTGCGGCGCAGGCTGAAGCATTATCAAATTTGATGGATGCAATGGACTCACAGATCAACGCCATGGTAGCTCTGGAGGTTGACGACGAGATCTTGGTGGGACGCCTGCTAGAAAGAGGAAAGGTAAGCGGAAGGGCAGACGATGCCAATGAGGCCGTGATTCGCGAACGCATTGCAGAATACTATCGCAAGACCGATATTTTGAAAGAGTACTATCAAAACCAAAACAAATACCACGGTGTGGACGGTGTGGGTAGTATTGAAGATATTACCAAGCGTTTAAGCGCGGTAATTGACAAGCTATAAACCGAAAAAGTGTAAGAAGTAAAAGTTGAAAACTTAGAACTTTATATTCATACCATTTTTATTGTACCAAAAATATGACCGAAGGCAATTTTGTAGACTACGTAAAGATCCACGTTTCTTCCGGAAAAGGAGGAAAGGGCAGTGCGCACATGCGTAGAGAGAAATATCTGCCCAAGGGAGGCCCCGATGGTGGAGACGGTGGACGAGGAGGTCATGTGATCATTCGCGCCGATAAGAATCTGTGGACCCTATACCATTTAAAGTTCAAGCGTCACTTTAGAGCGGGGCATGGCGAATCCGGAGGCAAGCAAACGAGTACCGGAGCCGATGGGGAAGATGTATATGTGGATGTGCCCTTAGGGACCGTGATTCGCGATACCGCCACGCAGGATATACTTTTTGAACTTACCGAAGACGGCGAGGAGCGCATTATTGCCAAAGGCGGTAAAGGAGGTCTGGGTAATGACCATTTTAAAAGTGCGACACGCCAAACGCCGCGCTATGCACAACCGGGGCTGGAAGGCGAAGAAGTAGATATCACCTTAGAAATGAAAGTTTTGGCCGATGTCGGACTCGTAGGATTTCCAAATGCAGGAAAATCTACCTTGCTGTCGGTCGTCACGGCAGCAAAACCTAAGATCGCCAACTACGAATTCACCACACTCAAACCAAACCTAGGTATTGTAAAATATCGTGACTTTCAAACATTTGTCATGGCCGATATTCCCGGTATTATTGAAGGCGCTGCCGAAGGAAAAGGTTTGGGACATTACTTCCTGCGCCACATTGAACGCAACTCTACCTTGCTTTTTCTAATTCCGGCAGATGCGAAAGACATCAAAGAACAGTACGAGATCCTCTTGGATGAGTTGCGGCGCTACAATCCCGAATTACTCGACAAGCAACGTTTGGTAGCTATTTCAAAAAGCGATACGTTGGATGAAGAACTGAAGGCCGAGATGAAAACCGAACTGGATGTAGCCTTTAAAGGTATTCCGTATCTTTTTATCTCTTCGGTAGCACAGCAGGGCTTAACAGAACTCAAGGACAAGTTGTGGGCCATGCTTAACGCCTAAAGCAGCAGAATTTTAACCCTTTGTTAAAAACTCTTGGCTTGTTTTTTGCGTACTTTTATCGAAAGATTCGCCATGAGAAACCTATTTCTTTGTTTTCTTGTTCCATTACTACTGTCCTGTGGTGCCACAGTGGCGATAGATTATGATAAGAAAGCAGATTTTACTTCCTATACAACCTACGATTTTTATCCAACGATAGATTCAGGACTAAACGAGCTGGACGATAGGCGGATTATGAAAGCTATCGATAGCGTGCTATTACAGCGTCCAACCTTTCAGAAGACAGAAGATCCACAGCTGCTGATCAATTTTTTTGCCAAGGAGTATCTTTCCAACTCCCGAAATTCGATTGGGATTGGCGTAGGCGGTGGTGGCGGAAATGTAGGCGTGGGAGTAAGCGGTGGCATTCCTATTGGCGGCAAAGAGGTAAATCAAACACTCACTATTGATTTTATTGACGCCGCAACAGACCAACTCGTGTGGCAGGCGGTTGTGGATGGTTCCTACAAAGAAAGGGCGACACCTGTACAAAAAGAAGCCTATTATTACACGGTGATCGCTAAAGCACTTAAAAAATTTCCTCCTAAAGAGAAGTAATTCCCATATATAATTAATTCCTTACCAAACAATCCATGAAAAATTTCATATCGTTATTGTTACTTTGTTGTCTTCTTACACCGGCAGTACATGCCCAAGATACCTACGCACAGGCCGAAAACTATTTTAAGCAGGAAAAGTTTAGCAAGGCACAGCCTGTTTTCGAGCGATATCTTAAAGAACATCCAAACCATCGTAAAACACAAGAATATCTCGGGGATATCGCAGGGTACAAAAAAGATTGGGATACGGCCATGGAGTACTATAAAGTCTTGGTGGATGCAGACAACAAGAGTGCAAATTACCATTTTAAGTACGGTGGGGCTATGGGGATGAAGGCTTTGGAGATAAGCAGGATTCGGGCAGTGACCTATATTGGTGATATCAAATACCACTTCGAGGAAGCGGCAAAGTTGGACCCCAACCATATTGAAGTACGCTGGGCGCTGGTGGAATTCTACATTCAGTTACCCGGCATTATTGGAGGAAGTGAACGAAAGGCCATCAAATACGCAAATGAGCTTGGCCGCATTTCGCCCGTGGATGGTTTCTTAGCCAATGGCTATATAGCCGAATACAGCGATCGTCCTAAAGACGCAGAGCGTTTTTATAAAAAGGCCATTGAAGTGGGTGGGTCTGAACATACCTATGAGAAGCTCGCTAACTACTACGAAAAGAACAACCAGCCAAAGGAGGCCTTAGAAACCACCTCCCGCTCCTTAAAGGTCCACAAGCGGAATCAGTTGAATTACCAAATAGGTAAGATTGCGGCACAGTATAATCTCGATGCAGAGCTTGGCATTAATAGCTTGCAGGCCTATATCAAGAACCATTCTGCCAAGGACGGTGTCCCTAAAGATTGGGCCTATTACCGATTGGCGCAGATTTACAAGAATTTGGGAAAAAAAGCAACAGCCTTGCAATGGATCGACAAAGCGTTGGCAGAGCGACCCAATTTTGAAGAAGCCAAGAAGGAGAAAGAGCGTATTTTAGCGCTGTAATTTTTTGGGCAATCCCTTACTTTTTACTAAAAGTAAGGGCGCGCTTTTGGCTGTAGTTTTGCGTTGCAAAAGCTACTTGCCGCAATCGCTATTGCGACTTATAATATTTATCTTTGCATAAAAACAGAGCGAATGCGCGTACATTTTATAGCCATAGGCGGGAGCGCCATGCATAATTTAGCAATGGCCTTGCACGATAAAGGAGACATAGTAACGGGAAGCGATGATGAGATCTTCGAACCCTCCAAGAGTCGCTTAGCAAAACGAGGGCTTCTTCCTCAAGACTATGGATGGTTTCCGGAAAAAATCACAAAGGAACTTGACGCCGTTATCCTTGGAATGCATGCCAAAAGCGATAATCCCGAGTTGCTTCGCGCCAAAGAATTGGGCATAAAGATCTACAGTTATCCTGAGTTTCTCTATGCGCAGTCAAAGAACAAAACGCGTGTTGTTATAGGCGGTTCTCATGGTAAAACAACCATTACTTCTATGATCCTTCACGTCCTTCAATATCATAATAAAGATGTTGATTATATGGTAGGCGCTCAGTTGGAAGGCTTTGACGTTATGGTAAAACTTACCGATGCTAATGACTTTATTGTTTTGGAAGGAGATGAGTATCTATCCTCTCCTATCGACCGGCGCCCAAAGTTTCATTTGTACAAACCCAACATCGCCTTACTCAGTGGGATTGCGTGGGACCATATCAATGTCTTTCCAACCTTTGAGAACTATGTGGAACAGTTCGATGTCTTCTTAGAACAGATTACAGCCGGTGGCGCAATTATTTACAACGAAGAAGATCCTGAAGTAAAAAAGGTAGTGGAACGCACCGCCAGTCTTATAAAAAAGTATCCCTATCGCACGCCTGAGTATACCATTGAAAACGGACAAACGCTCTTAGAAACTCCCGAAGGACCAATGCCTATAGAGATCTTTGGAAAGCATAATTTAAACAATTTAGAAGGTGCTCGATGGATCTGTCAGCTTATGGGGGTGGATGCCAACGATTTTTATGAAGCGATCGCCACCTTTAGTGGAGCCAGTAAGCGTCTTGAAAAGATAACCGAAAGTGGGACGGCAGTAGCGTATAAGGACTTTGCGCATTCTCCCAGTAAGGTCAAGGCAACTACGCAGGCCGTAAAAGATCAATACCCCGATCGAAAACTTATTGCGTGTTTGGAGTTACATACCTACAGTAGTTTGAACCCGGAATTTTTAAAGGAATATCAAGGCGCTTTGGATGCGGCAGATAGTGCCGTGGTCTTTTATTCTCCGCATGCCGTGATGATCAAGAAGCTGGAGGAGATCAAAGGGGAACAGATCGATGAGGCTTTTGGGAGGGAGGATCTTATTGTGTTTACAAACCCGGCCGACTTCAAGACCTATTTATATTCACAGAATTTTGAAAATACCGCGCTTCTCCTTATGAGTAGTGGTAATTACGGAGGGTTGGATTTTAATGAAGTAAAGACATATTTATAAAATATATAATAAATTGTTGCTTGCTTCCGTTAAGAAAGTACTAACCATACCGCCTATATAAAGCTCTACTTAACCATTAATTTTAATACATATGTTGAGAATTTCGTGTTTTTTAGTAGTGCTACTGTGTATGTTTACATCTTGTAAGGATGATGATGCTACAGACGACCAATCGGGTTCGGAAAATTTCTACGCTTTAAAGATTGGGAATACTTGGACCTATAATTATTTTTACAGGATTGGTGACTCCGATGATTTTGAAAATCTAAATGTCACCGAAAAAGTAGAGATTACCGGAACAACAACTGAAAATACAGAAACATATTTTGTTTTTACGACCACAACAACCGGAGATACTACCCACTGTCCCTTATGTCCTGACGAAGGTGTTACCAATCGAAAATTGAGAGACTCTCTTGGGTTTCTCGTGGATGAAATAGGTGCAATCTATTTTTCTAGAGAAAGTGTAAGCGATTATTTAATAAGTGAAAATGAATGGGGAAATGTCTACGGTGTATTACAACCTGAGAACTTTTCGATAGAAGTCCCGGCAGGTCAATTTTCTTGTTTGAATAATGAGGTGTATGCCATATTAGATGATGGAACTTCTTCTCAAGGACGCGATGAGATTTACTATTCAGATGGTATCGGTTATATCTTTAGAAAATCGTCAACTGTTAACAACCCGCAACATATGTGGGAAAAGCGATTAATGAGTTATGAACTCGTAGAATAGCTTCAGCTATAGATACTATTAATAAATCCGGCTTTACTTTCGCCGGATTTTTTTATGAGTGCATGCTTGGCATTCAACTGATCGGCCTCTATCTTATCTTGAGACAGTTTAAATTTACCCTCCCAATGAGTAATGGTCATTGCGAAGGCTTGAATGTAATTTACGGCACGATCCATTCGTTCATTATCTCGATGTAAAACAAAACGTTGTTCTTCCCCTTCTAAAAATGTAGTCATTGCGATCATGGTCTCCTTAGCGGCTTCAGGATCGTTGATCAAACGCACCGTGCCGGTGACATGGACGATGATATAATTCCAAGTGGGTAATTGTTCTGTTGTATAGACACTCGGCGATATATAAGCATCAGGACCACGAAAGACAACCGTAACCTCGGCACCTTCCTTAAGTGTTTCAATCTGCGGATTGTTTTTGTCGATATGTGCGATCAATGCACCGGTGGTCTCATTGTAGATAATAGGAATATGAGTTAGCAGAGGTTTGCCATCTAAGACAGATACGAGCATACCTAAGGGATACTCCCGAATAAGGGCGATCATTTTTTGTATGTCTTGGGATTGGTGATAGGGCGGTGGATACATGATGCTAAAAGATTTTCAAACTAAAGTTAAAAATACAATTACCCTTTTGCTTTTTTCACTTTTTTGTATAATAATTAGACGGTATTGATATTTATGAGATTTGATACTTCGATACAACTTCAACGAACTACGTTTTGCTCTTGATTACAAATCAAACTCCAAACTGTCGTAAATGGTGGTCCAAATCTTTCAATAGAATCTTGACGCCAAACTCCTAAAATTTGTTCCGAAAGCTACAAATTTTAGGGAGTTTGCCACCCCGCACGTGGGTCATCGAAGTTTTCAGAAGGATTACAAAATAATACCATCTATATTTTTTCAGCGTTACGATCCTTATTCATTACACCAAAAGATCAAACTCCAAACTGTCGTAAATGATGGTCTTGATGTTTCAGAAAGGCTTTTACGCCAAACTCCTAAAATTCGTGCCGCAAGCTACAAATTTTAGGGAGTTTGCCACCCCGCACGTGGGTCATCGAGATTTTCAGAAGGAATACAAACAATACCATCTCTATTTTTCAGCGTTACGATCCTTATTCATTACACCAAAAGATCAAACTCCAAACTGT
>NZ_CAXAXI010000026.1:0-32730 GCF_963972995.1 uncultured Altibacter sp. | reverse complement strand
ATCCTTATTCATTACACCAAAAGATCAAACTCCAAACTGTCGTAAATGGTGGTCTTAATGTTTCAATAGGATCTTGACGCCAAACTCCTAAAATTCGTGCCATAAGCTACAAATTTTAGGTAGTTTGCCACCCCGCACGTGGGTCCTCGTGGTTTTCAGAAGGAATACAAATAATACCATATCTATTTTTCAGCGTTACAATCCTTATTCATTACACCAAAAGATCAAACTCCAAACTGTCGTAAATGGTGGTCTAAATGTTTATACTGCATTTGCCCCCACTGGGCGTTGGTGAAATAACCGAATCCGGGATGCGGTTTCCATGAATCTCGGTCGCGTTCTGCATAGTATTCGGCCATGAGGTCTAACAAATACTGCTTTTCCTTGTCAAAATCTTTGGGTTCTGTCACCACAAATTCTTTGGCGGAACGCAAGTTCTTTTTCCACGGTTTGTCATTGTAGAGCAAGGGTTTAAACCCTTTGATTAAAATTTTCATCAGGAGATTGGGTTTCTTGATAGTCGTTCTCTCCAAAGGGATCTCAAAAGGTTTCTGACAATGATGCAGCATCTGTGCCACATCCATGGATCCCCATGTTCGTTGCGTGTTGGATGTGAGTTTGTCCAGACGGTTTACAAGTTCTTGATAGGCGTCTGCTTCGAAAATTGATTTCATCGCGTAGCATTTTGTGAATAGGAAAGGTACGAACAAAATTTAGTTTTATATCTTTGAGATACTCCTGCCACATAAAGAACACCGGTAGCAACTCCCAAACAATATTCTTATTGAAATCGTATTCATTTTCAGAAGCGAATAAAATATGGGAGAAATAACTACACCATTCTCGATAAAACATTGGAGTGAAAAGGATCGCCCGCGAGAGAAATTACTTCAAAGAGGCCACGCTGTTCTAAGTGATGCCGAATTACTGGCCATTCTTATTGGTTCGGGGAGTCGTAACGAAAGTGCGGTGGCCCTGTGCAAGCGTATTTTGGCTTCGGTAGATAACAACCTGAACCAATTAGGAAAAATGGAACTGGGTGACCTTCTACAGTTCAAAGGGATTGGAGAAGCAAAGGCCGTTACCATCTTGGCAGCACTAGAATTAGGCAGGCGACGGCGTATGGGAGAAGCACTTCAGAAAAAAAAGATCAATTCCAGTGCATCGGTCTTTGAGCTTATGCAACCCATTATTTCTGAACTGCCCCACGAGGAGTTTTGGATCATCTATTTGAACAATGCCAACAAGGTCTTACAAACCGCACAATTAAGTAAAGGAGGGATTACAGGGACCTTGGTAGATGTTAGACTGGCCTTTAAAAATGCATTACAGCTGGGAGCGGTGGCACTTATAGTCGCGCACAATCATCCATCAGGAACACTGCACCCTAGTCAGGCCGATAAGGATTTAACCCAAAAATTAAAAAAAGCGGGAGAAAGTTTGGACATTAAGGTATTGGATCACCTAATAATTACTGAAAAAGCGTACTTTAGCTTTGCAGACGAAAACCTTCTATAAGTGTCCACAGTATTAGTTTACACCCAAAAGGTCACACCCAGGATCACCTATATCTTTAAGCATATTTGTACCAGGATCCTAGGCTTGGAGGTGAATTTTACATCACAAATTGAAGACTTCATTGCCTATGATGGTCCAAAACTGTCCTATGGAAAACAACCCATGGGAAATGAGTTGTTTATTCAAAGTCACGGGTTGCTTACGCAGCAAGGTATCGACAGCGAAGATATTGCGGTAAAGGATTGGGAGGCGACCAAATGTTTCTTTGCAATGGGCGAAAAGAGCGATCTGCCCTTTGATATCTTTTCGGCAGGATTCTACCTGTTAAGCCGTTTTGAAGAATACCTGCCGCATGTAAAAGATGAGATGGGTCGTTTTCCTGCCAACGAAAGTTTGGCCTTCAATAACGGGTTTCTCTCTCAGCCGGTAGTAGATATTTGGGCTTATAAGTTTAAGGCTGTTCTTTTACAGCACTTTCCAAGTCTTGTGTTTTTGCCCAAAAGCATGACTGTTCACAATTTGGTGAAAGCGCGACAGCCCTATGCCTACAATCAACGAGGCGCGTTTCGCTCTTTGGTGGGCTACGGAAAGGACTTGCTGCAATTTAAAATGTCGCGTATACTTGAAAGGTCACGGGTTATCATGGGCCTAAGGCAGGATCCTTTCGATACCTTCGAATGGCTTATTTCTGAAGCTCGAAGAAGCACCAACAAATTAACCGTATTTTTCCTGTTGGGTGAAGCAACCGTATTTGAAGAAAGCATCAATACCTATCGTCAAAAATTCAAGATGTTGCTCAAGTACGTTTCAGACTATAAGGAGGTGGGTCTTATCTTTTCCTTTGATGCATTACAGGATTATGAGATGTTGCGTATTGAAAAGAAACGAATTGAAAGTATCACTAACCGAAGCCTGCAAAGCTCCATGAATGCGCAGTATTTGGTACATCTACCTGAACTGTACCGCAATCTGGTAGAATTAGAAGTGCAAAAGGATTTTACCATGGGCTATGAGAACGAACCGGGGTTTCGGGCAGGTACCTGCACACCATTCCTGTTCTATGATCTGGATTACGAGATCAAGACTCCTTTGATTATACATCCAATTACAGCTTCCACGCGCTCGTTCAAGAATAAGTATGCCTCAGACATTACAAAGAAAATAGATCAACTGTGGACTTCCGTGGCCGAAGTGCACGGCACATTTTCAATTGTTTTCACTAACAGAGATTTCACACCTACGATCGGTAATACGATTTGGCGTGAGCTTTTCTCCAAAAAATTAAATCCAGATGCCTAGTCCTTCCGTTACCGATATTTTCTTTGATCTTGACCATACCTTATGGGATTTCGACCGTAATTCGATGCTGGCATTTCAGCGGGTATTCAAAAAGCACAATATCGATATGGATGTAGGGCAGTTTATAAAGGTATACGAGCCTATTAATTTTGAATACTGGAAACGTTTTCGGGAAGACCGGGTTACCAAGGAGGAATTGCGCCGCGGAAGGCTAACAGATGCCTTTAACTCGTTTAAGATGCGCCTGCCTTTGGAATTAATCGATCTTATGGCTGAAAGCTATATCGTAGAACTGCCCGTAGATAACCACCTGTTCGATGGAACTGAAGAGATCTTAACTTATTTAGCCGAAAGATATGTGCTACACATCATCACCAACGGGTTTCATCAAGTACAGCATTTAAAGCTTAAGAATAGTGGTATTTCTCCCTTTTTTAACACCGTAACCACTTCCGAAGAGGTAGGGTTAAAGAAGCCCAATCCTGTTATATTTCAAAGAGCTCTTGAAAAAGCATCTGTTCAGCCCTCGGTGAGTCTCATGATAGGCGATACGTTTGAAGCAGATATTTTGGGTGCCGAAGCCATTGGGATGCATACATTGTATTATAATTACCGAAATGAAACCGTGCCTCAAGGCTACAGGGCGATCCGGCGTCTCTCAGAAATTAAAAAACATCTGTAATCATAATATTTACGCACCTATTACCGTTAGTTACACGAACAATCCCCAGTCATGAAAAAGAACCTATTATTGCCGGTAGCGGCTGTATTTGTAAGTTTGCTGTTTTTTGCATGCGTAAAAGACACCGATTTCGATCAGGCAGAAGATATTGCCCTAACACCGGTTATTGAATTAGATCTTATCTATTTTAACCTAACAGCATCTAACTTTTTCGATTCTATCAACAATACACCTATTCTCACCGTAACGGATACTACGGATATCCGCTTTTTGGACGATGCTCAAATTCAAGAAAGTTTGCGAAGGGCCGATTTCTATTTCAAATTCTCAAATGGAATTCCTAGAAGCTTTCAAGTGGATTTCCAATTTTTAAGTGAAACCAACGACACTACATATACCACACAAACCAATGTGACGCAAGGAACACCCCAAGATCCTGTTATCACAGAATTTGAAGAAGTGGTCGAAGGGGATGATATCACCCGGTTGACAGCAGCTTCAAAAGTGGTGGTTTCGGTAACAATACCGTCTTCCAACGAAACCTTGGAAGGAACCCTGAACCTACAATCTAAAACAACCTACTACCTGGAATTTTAATACAATGCGAGATCTAGTAACATGTATCATCGCCCTATGGGCGTTCACGTCTATTGCACAAAACAAGCAGCTTATCTACGGGGTTGAGGAAATTCCTCAATCGCTGTTGCTTAATCCGGGAGGGAAAGCACCCCAACGGATGCATTTTGGGATCCCATTCTTGTCGCATCTGCATGTTAACGGTGGTGCTTCCGGTGTTTCGGTCTATGATATTTTTGGTAAGTCGAACGTAGATATCAACACACGTATACGAAACAAGATATTTGAAATGGAGAACACAGATTTCTTTACGGCAACTGAACAGTTAGAACTCATAAATTTTGGTTGGCGCGCTAAGAATGACATTTTCTTTTCCGGCGGAATCTACCAAGAGTTCGACTTTGTGTTTTACTTTCCAAAAGACTTGGCGATCTTGGCCTGGGAGGGAAATAGAGATTATTTAGATTATGAGTTCGATCTTGGCGAGGTGAGTACAACAGGCGACTTCATGACCGTTTTTCATTTCGGTACCAACAAGCAAATCACAGATAAACTCACTGTAGGTGCCAGGGCAAAGCTATACTCCAGTATGATAAGCTATCGCAGTACAAACAATACCGGAACATTTGTTACTCGATTGGGCGATGGAAGTGTTAATATTTATGAGCATACGGTTCAAAATGCCAATGTCACGGTAGAAACTTCCGGATTTGCCTCCTTACGGGACTTAGACGGAGCCTCCCAAGTAACCAATGAGATCTTAGGGAGAGCTTTCTTTGGCGGGAACATTGGGTTGGGACTCGATTTGGGGGCAACCTACGACATCACGAATAATCTTACAGCCAGTGCCAGTGTCTTGGATCTAGGAACCATTTTTCATTCCAATGATGTAGAAAGCTATCAGGCAAGCGGGACTTATACACTCGATGGCATTGAGCTAATTTTTCCGCCGCTCGTAGACGGACAAGGTACTTTGCCATACTATGATGATCTAGAGGATGAGATCGAGCGTGAAATTCCCATTGATACACTCACCAATTCATACACACAAATGCGTCCGTTAAAAATAAATGGAGGTCTTACGTATAAATTTGGTCGTATTGTAGGGAAGGGAGGAGAGTGCGATTGCAGAAATCCCGGCGGTAGTATTGACAGGAATCAGTCGGTTGGGATACAACTCTACAGTATCTTCAGACCAAAGGCGCCACAAACAGCAGCAACAGCTTTTTATTACAGACGTTTTACCGACTATCTTTCGGCCAAGGCAACGTATACGGTAGATCCCTATTCCTCATCAAATGTGGGTTTAGGACTGGTTGCAGACATTGGTAAATTCAACTTTTATATAGCGGCGGACAATTTACTTCGGTATGGAAACCTTGCAAAGGCAAAAAGCCTATCTTTACAATTAGGATTTAATATAAAATTTGACGAAGAATGAAACGATTTGGTCTTGTTGTATTTGTAACATTATTATTTTGTGTTACTGGGAATGCGCAAAAGAAAATAACTGATTACTCTTATGTAGTCGTTCCGTCCGCCTTCGATTTTTTGAAAGAACCCGATCAATATCAAATGAACTCTCTTACAAAGTTCTTGTTGAACAAAAAAGGGCTAACAGCCGTATTCGAAACAGAACTGCCTAACATCCCCCGTTGTGATGTCTTGTGGGCAGATGTAGAAATGGCACCGGGCTTTATTTGGACACGTGCAGCTGTAGTTTTAAAAGATTGCAAAGGGAATGAGGTATATAGAAGTGAGAAAGGGCGAAGCAAGTTCAAAGAATACAAGAAAGCGTTCCAACATTCACTTCGAAATGCATTTAAAACATTCGATCCTAATGCGGTTTTGACCGTTGCTGCTTCAGCTTCGGAAGGAAGCGAAACTTCCAATACCTTATCTGTTTCAGAAAAAGAAGTACCAAATGATGTTAGCGTAGTTCTTTCCGAAGCCAAACCAATAAGCATCAACAGGAATGTTATGTATGTCTATGGCGACTACACCTTACAAACATTGGAAGCCGGCTATTCCATTCTATATAAGAATGAGAAGATAGGTGAATTGGTTCCTACCTCACGTCCTAATAATTTTTTAGCCAAGACTACGATGTTCAATGGAATTGGATATATCGTGGACCAAGGCATTGTAATTGAACGCGAAGTGGAAGGCATGGTAGAACTTGTTCCCATGCCATTCGAAATGGTTAACAACTAAGGTAAGAATTCAATATCCGTATTTGTCTTTCCAAAGTGACCTAAGGTAGTTTCGCAGTACATTTTCTTTTGAATTCGCACCCGGATCATAGAGTGTAGTACCCTTTATCTCGTCAGGCAAAAATTCATGTGGCACGAAATTCCCTTCATAATTGTGCGCATATTCATAATTCTTACCGTAACCCAGATCCTTCATAAGTTTGGTTGGTGCATTTCGAATAGAAAGAGGCACCGAAAGATCGCCGGTTTGCTTCACCAATTGCTGCGCTTTGTTTATAGCCGCATAAGATGCATTGCTCTTTGGGGAAGTCGCCAAATAAATAGTGCACTGGCTCAATATAATTCGAGCTTCGGGGTAGCCTATGATATTGACCGACTGGAACGTAGTATTTGCTAAGACAAGCGCCGTAGGATTCGCATTTCCAATATCTTCCGAAGCCAAGATCACGAGTCTACGTGCAATAAATTTCACATCTTCACCACCTTCAATCATTCGGGCTAACCAATACACAGCAGCATTTGGGTCGCTGCCACGAATGGATTTAATAAAGGCCGAAATGATATCGTAATGTTGCTCTCCCGTTTTGTCATATAGCACCGTATTCTTCTGTACTTTTTGCTGCACCATCTCATTGGTGACAACGATGGGTTCTTGCGCTTCTGAAAGCACCACCAGTTCAAGAATGTTCAATAGTTTGCGAGCATCTCCCCCCGATAAGCGTATGATAGCCTCTGTCTCTTGCAATTTGATCTTCTTTTGGGCGAGCAGGGTATCTTTTTTAATAGCGCGCTTTAAAAGTGCTTCCAGGTCGGTTTTACTGAAAGCTTCCAGCACATAGACTTGACATCGCGATAACAATGCAGGTATGACCTCGAAACTGGGGTTTTCGGTAGTAGCACCAATAAGTGTGATCCACCCCTTTTCTACTGCTCCTAACAACGAGTCCTGTTGCGACTTGCTAAACCTGTGAATCTCATCTATAAATAGAATAGGGTTTTTGGTTGAGAACAAGGTGTCACTCTTCTTTGCTCTTTCAATAACTTCGCGAACGGCCGCTACACCACTGTCTACGGCACTTAATGTGTAGAAGGGTCTGTCGGTTTGTTGGGCGATGATCGAAGCAAGCGTCGTCTTGCCTGTTCCCGGAGGACCCCAAAAAATGATGGAAGATAGCATCCCGGAAGCCAATTGAGCACGCAAGGCTCCTTTTGGACCAATTAAATGCTGTTGGCTCAAATAGTCTTCTAAAGATTTCGGTCGGATGCGTTCTGCCAGTGGTGCACTCATAAGGGAGTAAAATTACAATTTTTATCCCTTCGCGAACCTGACAATTTATCATACATTTGAGGAAGGGAGCATTTTTTGAATAAGGAAGAATATGGCGACAAAGAATCAATTGTACTTTTCGAACGAAGTGATTGGATACCCCATTCTCTTCGTAGCGATTCTTTGGATCGTATTCTGGGCGGAGATGCGCTTTGGGTGGAATTTTAATTTCTTGGGCATCTTTCCGCAACGTTGGGAAGGACTGCGAGGCATTATTTTTGGCCCCATGATCCACAGCAGTCTGAAACATCTTTTTAATAATTCGGTACCATTATTAGTGCTTTCTACAGCGCTGTTCTATTTTTACCGAAGCATCCGCTGGAAAGTCCTCATAATTGGGTTGTTAATTACGGGAATACTCACATGGCTTATTGGCAGACCGGCCTTGCACATAGGAGCAAGTGGTGTCGTTTATATGCTGGCGGCGTTCCTTTTCTTTAAAGGCGTATTTTCAAAACAATATCAGCTTACAGCCTTAGCATTTATTGTAGTTTTTCTCTACGGAAGTTTGCTTTGGTATGTTTTTCCCATAGATCCGAAGATATCATGGGAAGGACATCTTTCGGGTTTTGCGGTAGGGATCGCTTTTGCTTTTTTGTTTAAGGAACACCCTATTACCAATAAAAAATACGAATGGGAAGACAAAGATTATAACGAAGAAGACGATCCTTTTTTAAAGCATTTTGACGAGAACGGTAATTTTATAGAGCGACTCGCCGAAGATGAAAATCCTATGGAGTCATCACCGCGCATTACGGTGCGTTATACGCTTCGGAAGGATGCTTCCAAAGATACCGACGTCTAATCATTGCCCATTCGTTGGCGAACTACTTCATACAAGAAAGCACCGCAAGCCACCGAAACATTCAACGAATTGATCTCTCCCAACACTGGTAGGGAAGCATTCTCATCCACCAAATGCAATACAGATTTTGAAACTCCTTTTCCTTCAGATCCCATGATAAGTGCCAGAGGCTTGTTGAGTTCCAAGTCATACAAACTTTTTTGTGTCTTCTCTGTGGCAGCCACTGTGGTAATACCGGAACCTTGAAGGTAAAAGATGGCATCTTTAATATGGTCTACCTTACAAATAGGGATGTTGAAAATAGCACCTGCCGATGTCTTTACGGTATCGCCACTCACGGGCGCACCACCTTTTTTCTGAATAATTACAGCATCCACACCGGTACATTCTGCGGTTCTTAGGATCGCTCCAAAATTTCGCACGTCACTTATTTGGTCCAAGACCAAGAACAACGGGATCTTTTTAGAAGAGAGCACTGTTTCCACGATTGTTTCTAGATCGTGAAAGGCAATAGGGGAGGTTACGGCCACAACACCTTGATGGTTTCCCCGAGTAAGTCTGTTAAGTTTTTCAACCGGAACGTGATTAATGGTTACACCCTCTTTTTCGAGTGTATTCACAATCTCTTCTAGTTTCGTGTTGGGACTGTCTTTTTGAATGTAGACCTTGTCGAGAACAATATCGGACTTGATTGCTTCTAAAACAGGGTAGATCCCAAATATGGTGCTTTCTTTTTTATTCATATTGAAAAAAATACCGCTGCTTGCTAAAGTGCAAAACAGCGGTATAAAATTAAGTAAATTTTATGGGCTTATTGGTTCAAAGGCCACTCATAAAAATATGCGTGACGCTCAAAGACCAAAAAGTCTTCAAAATTGGAAGGGTCATCCACAACATGGCCATCTGCATCGACACTGCGACCTCTAAAATAAACGCTTCCCGTTTCCAAATTCGATACAGGAACACCTAAGGCGGTAGCCACATCTTGTTTGGTAAAGATCAATTCGGTAGGGAAGGTCGTTATGGTTGCCAGCAAGGCATCAGTCTCCAAAGGTGCAGTAGAATCATTGCTGTCAAAACCTACGTATACCTCATGGGAAAGAATATTAGGGTCTTGAGACCGGTATTCGATTCGCACTTGATTTCCGTTGTTTTCTGCAACAAGTCTAAAATTCCAAAAATTATTCCCAATGATCCCTTCCAAATCCTCGTTTCGGTCTTGGATAGCGACATACGGATAGTTGGAA
This sequence comes from uncultured Altibacter sp., assembly GCF_963972995.1. NCBI lineage: Bacteria > Pseudomonadati > Bacteroidota > Flavobacteriia > Flavobacteriales > Flavobacteriaceae > Altibacter > uncultured Altibacter sp. The sequence goes on along the minus strand of NZ_CAXAXI010000026.1, from coordinate 23,063 downwards.
AGATCGTTAAAGATCGTATCTCCAAAAGGGGTTTCGTCGTTGTTGCAAGAGGAAAAGGATACTCCTGCAAGAAGCGCACACATGATTATAAAACTAATTTTTTTCATATCGATAGATTTTAAAAGTCAAGGTTAAATGTTGTGCCTTCTGCCCACCACACTTTTTCACCTACTGAGGCTTTTTGCACTGCATCCGGATTGTTGTTGTTATTCACGTAAATTGCAGGATACAACATGCTATTTGTAAATGTCCCGGGATTAGGAACTACCGAAGGAGCGAGATCTGAGGGATAGCTCGTTCTGCGGAAGTTATTATAGATCTCTATCCCATTGCCCCAGGCAGATTTGTAATATTCGGTAATGATCACATCCAATTTAGCTTCATTTCCTGAAGCAGCATTGAAACGAGCAATAGCATCACTTACATAAGCGTCAACATCAGCCTGTGTAGGTTCAGGTGCTCCCGATGGAATCGCAAAAGATTGAAAATTCATTACTTTACTAATAGAGGCGCGAATACCATTTTCCATTGCAGTTAAAGCCGCTCCGCTATTGTTGTTGAGCATTAATTGTGCTTCGGCAATAAGGAATTGGGTAAAGGCATTGGTCATGATAATAGAGGAGCCTGCGCCTGCCGCACCTTGACCGGCATTTGTTGCACCTGTTGACCCATCATTATACTTACCCCCAACCGGATACAGACCGTGAACTGTGATAAGCGGAAAGTCTGCAGCAACATTGGGTCCGGCATCGCCGTGTTCCCGAGCAAATATTTCACCATTTTGCAGGTAGAAATAATAATTGAAGCGTGGATCACCTTGCATTCTTCGAATAAATGGCGCAGCCATATAGATTCCGGCGCCACCTACATATTGACTTTGGAACAATGGATGTCGACTCTCGGGTTCATCAGCCGTGTCGGAATAATTGAACTGAAAGTCTTGGTTGTTCTGAGAAATAAAATTTCCTCCTCCAATCACTTGATTGGCTTGACTTGCTGCATTTGAATTGTTAAGCCTAGATGATACTGCCAATTTAAGTAAGAGTGAATTTGCAAGACGTTTCCAATTGTCCATATTTCCGCCATAGAATATATCGGAAGGCAAATCTACACTTCCCCCTGCATCTATACGTTGGATAGAATTTAAAAGGAGCTCTCTGGCATCGGCATAAATAGCACTACCTTCGTCCCGTCCCGGATTAAAGTTGTCACTTCCTTGTAAGGCTTCAGAATAGGGGACATCTCCAAAAGTGTCTACCAATGTAACAATTACATAGGCTTCCATGATCTGGGTGGCGGCTATGATATTATTTCCGTTGATATCTTCAGTTTCCAGTGCAAACGCCAATTCTTTTAATTGTTTCGTTTCAATTAGACAGTTGGCATATGCATTGATCCAAACACCATTAAAAGAATCAGAGTCAAATTGACTTGCATAGAAGGGAGAGTTTCGCATCAATTCCATTCGGGTCACCGTAGCAACGTTAAACTGCAGTCCTTGAAAGAAACTGTTAAATCCTAGCTGACTGGCATTGAATAAAAACTCAATATTTGCTTCATCTGCTCCAAGGTTACTTGGGTCTTCGGTAAGATTCGTATCAATGGTTTCGCATGATACTGTGAGAAACATCAGCAGTAATGCGATAAATTTTATGTGAATATATTTTTTCATAATATGTTTTTTAGAATGATGCTTTTATACTAAGACCAATTCTTCGCGATGAAGGGCTGGTTCCACCTTCGATACCGGCGCCGTTGCTATTCACTCCTGTACCAATAGAGTTGGTGTCTAAATTAATGCCGTCCGGTGCGTTTAATGCTTTGTAATATAAGTTCTCACCTACTACTGCAATGGAAAAATAGCCGAAAGGTGTTTGATCTAAGACCTTATCCGTAAAACGATAAGTGAGGGCTACTTCTTGAATTCTAATAGTGGTACCATCGAAAATCCCAAATTGATCCGGCCCGTTGTTGTATTCGTTGAAAAGTGCATCTCCAGCACTTATCACTACCTCGTTCGGTTCTCCGGTTGTTGTATTAATTCCCGGGAGGACATATCCTACATTTTGAAGTCCGTCGCCGTCTGTTGTTAGCCCTCGTCCCAATAGAGATCGAGCAGTAGAGGAGTAGATATCACCTCCCTGTCTGTATTGTACGTTTGCAGTAAGCGAAAGGTTTTTATACCGCACTGCAGTAAACATAGAGGCAATCCAATCTGGGTTCGGGTCACCAATAATGGCGATATCATCAGCAATCTCGTACTGACGACCGTTTGTAAGATAGTTACCATTTTCATCGGTAGCAATAACCTCTCCTAAGATAATGTTTACAGGCTGTCCTTCTACTAAATAGTTTCCTAGTGTTCCGAAAACTGCGACAGGAAAACGATCCTCTTCCAGTTTCGTCACTTCTGAATCGTTCTTTGTAAAGTTACCACCAATGTCGAATGAAAAATCATTTGTTTTAATGGCAGTTATATTTAACTCAAGTTCTATTCCATCCACTTGAAATTCATTCACATTTTGGGGAGAAGAAATAAATCCGGTAGAAGGATCCAGATTTCTAGTGAAAATAAGGTCACTTGTCACTCTCTTGAAATAGCTGGCATCGAAGGAGATACGATTCTTCCAGAATTTTGATTCAAACCCGAACTCGTACTCTTCGATTAAGGCAGGCCCTAATTCTTTATTAGCCAATGTATTACTAATTGCATCTGTGTTGATAATATCTCCATTAGCGGTTACAAAAGAGCTAGAATTAGAATCGATTGTTTGAATGGTTGGATAGGGTATGAATAACCCAAATAAACTGGTCCCCGGTACGTTGAAATCGGCAGACGTTCCATAATTGGCGCGTATTTTGAAATAATTAAGCGCATCGCCTTTTAGTCCTTTAAAGGCTTGTGTGGGAATAAACGAAAGTCCTACGCCCGGATAGAACTGTGAATTGTTCTCAAAATTGGAGGTCCAATCGTTTCGGGCACTGGCGGTCAAGAACAAGTAATTATTATAATCAAATGTTGCTTGTGCCAAAATTCCCGGCCTATTTAGTGCGTATCTGCCCGATATTGCAGATTGCTCTTCAAAAAAATCATGCTCTAAAGCATCAAATACAGTTTGTCCCGTACTATTTGTAGCCTCGAATGTTTCTTCGGTTCTGCTGATATCCACACCGACATTTGCACTAATTCCGAATTGATCTTTGGCAAATCGATCTTCCATATTTAATAAGAAAGCATGTGTAAAAAGTGTTTGTCGACGCGCACTGGTTGTTAGAGCACCTGTAGTGTTTGCGGCATCTGTACTTCCTCTATTAATATAGATCTTTCGTTGTTCAATGCCAACATCTGTTCCAAAACGATAGGTGGCCGACAGCCATTCTGTTAAGTTAACACTGGCTGATACTTGACCGTAAATACGATTTACATCTTCTTCCACACCGGAGTTGTTAACGTACCAATACGGGTTGGAAGCACCAGAGTCGTTTTGAAAATTAATTTCTTGTCCGGTAAGCGGGTGTTGTGAAGGCCATCCCGCAAGATCTATACTTCTTGGAGTATTTAATAAACCGGTAAAAATCGGCCCGGTAAAGGGGGAAGTAAAATCAACACGTGAGTAATTTAGGGTTGACGAAACATTTATTTTATTTGCCAAGTTCCCGTTACCGCCAACAGATAATGTGTTTCTGCGCAAGGTATTGCCGGGCAAGAATCCTTGATCGTCTAAGTTACCAACAGATAGATTATAGCCAAAATTTTCGGAACCTCCGTTTACACTAGCGTTTATATTTTTAACAATTCCTGTTCTAAAGAAATTCTCTTGAGATTTATAGTTCTTGTAATCTACTCTGGAATCCACTTGGTCCGGAAACCCATCGTTAAAAATAGGACTATTAAGAGAATAGGGGTGTGAGATTTGTCCTTGGGCATCCACGTTTCCGTAGTCCCATCTACCAAAGGTAGCGCCCCAGTTTCCGAAGAAATTGTAATAGGCGTCATAATATCCTTGTCCGCGCTCGTCGGTAAAATCGGGTAGGGAGGCGATCTCATTATAAAATGTAGAGACGGTAAGGGTAACTTCGGTTTGTTTATTTCTATTACCCCCTGAACTACCGGCTTTTGTTGTAATAACGATCACACCATTTTTACCATCCGCACCATAAAGCGTAGTTGCACTTAAGCCTTTTAAAACGTTTACGGTCTCAATACTATTTGGATCAATATCCAAAGAACGACTCGTTCCGGAGAACCCGGTTCCGTTTGTGTTTGAATTGAAGCGAACACCATCTACCACATAAAGCGGTTGATTATTACCGGTTGAGGTAAGTCCGCGAATGGTGATGCTAGAACCTGCACCCGAGAGACCACTGGCATTAATGATATTAACACCTGCAGCTTTTCCTTGAAGAATTTTGGTGATATCACCAGTAGCACGTTGTTCTATGTCTTCTGATGAAATAGATGTAACGGCGTAACCAAGTGCCTTTTTCTCTTTTTTAATTCCCAAAGCTGTTACAACCACTTCGTCCAATTCTGAAGCACTTTCATTCAAAGTTACGTTGATAGTGCTTCTAGCCGGCGTGATCTCAATCTCTTGAGCGGTAAAACCGACGTAGGAGAACACCAATACATCACCGTTGTCGGCAACAATCGAATAATTTCCGTCAAAATCGGTTTGTGCTCCGGTAGTGGTACCTTTTAATATAATGTTTACTCCGGGTAAAGGTAGCCCCGAATTGTCGCTGACAGTACCTGTAATTGTTCTTTCTTGTGCAAGAGAAGTGAACGAAATACTAAGAAACGTCAAACAAAAGATCCAGAATAGTTTTGTTTTCATATTCGCTGTTTTAGAATGTAGTACAAATGTGGCGATTCTATGAATCTAATACAAAAAAAATGTTAAGAAAATTAACAAGATATATAATATTAACACAAAAACATATAGCTTTGATAAAATGAAAAACTGGGTTTTCGATTTATAATCTAAGTAGGTAAGAAAAAATCGAAACGTTTAAAAACAAAAAAGCCACTACATCGTAGTGGCTTTTCTTTTTTTTCCAATTTTCTATTGATTTACTGGTGTTGGTGTAAACAAAGTAGGAATTGGTTGTGGCGTATTTGGGTTCACATCCAATTCGGTTTGTGAATACAGAAAACGTTCAGGTAATTGACTACCTGTCTTTAATGGTACACCTAAAATATTATCTGTTCTCGTTAGGTCATGCCATGTTTGAGGAGAAGGGTAAAGTGTAATGTACTTCTCTTCTAAGATATGTAGTAACAACGTACCTCCGGTTGCAGCCGAGGGAGGAAATCCACCACCATACTGAGCATCTAATGCAGCTCTTACGGAATTTAGGGTGTTTTGTGCTAAAGTGTTGTTTCCACCTCTTTGAGCAGCTTCAGCAAGAATTAATTGTGTTTCATACCAAGAAATAATAGGTAAAGACGCATCTTGAGCCATTAACTGACCTTCAGTAGTTCCAAAGTTACCATTGTCTCTGTAATAGAATGCATATCTCGCAGCTTCTCCCGGAGTAGCTAATAACCTATTAGCCGAACCACTAGGATCGATAAGCTCTTGTAAATAACTACCTACCGGAGTAGTGTTAGCGGGTCTAGCAAGAACTGTAAAATTATACCAAAAATTTTGAGCTCCAGTAGCACTTGTATGTAATGAGAAGAAATCTCCACCTACATTAGAAATACCGGCTTGGGCTTCTGAAAGGGCCATGGGATAATTTTTGGAAATCATATAATATCGGGCCTTAAAGGAGTGTGCGATTTGTCCTAAGGTAGAAGTACTTCTAGTAGAGCCATTTTCGTCACTAATATACAAAGTAGAACCCCCGGCAGCCGCGATAGCATCATCCAATAAAGTTTGAACATGAGCCAATACACTCGCTTGAGCATCATATACAGGAAAATCAATCCCTGCTACTGAAGCTTCAGAATCCGGTACAGCACCAAAAGAAGTAGCCATTTCCCCTAAGAAATAAGCTTCAAGCATAGCGGCCGTTGCGAACGCATCATTGTCTTCTTCTTCTAATGCCTGCTCTTTAGCTAATCGTACTGTTTTTATACCTTCTACATAAATGTTGCTCCATAAAGCATCAAAGTCGGTAGGGGTAAAACGATATTGTTCATATCCAATCCATTGTGCATCGGCACCGGTAATTGAATTAGACATGATTCCCGCGTATCGAGAAGCATCACTTTCTGCAAGATAGGTAGCAACCAGTTCTGCTTGCGAGATTAGGTTTACGGTAGGTACAGAACCTACGGTATTTGGATCATCTTGATAATTTGTTTCTGTAACCAATTTCTCGCAAGAAAAAAGGAGCACCGAAATGGTTGTTAGAAGCAAAATTGATTTTATATTTTTCATCTTTCTATTTTTTTAAATTATAGTCCTAAACGTAGGGTGAATTGATAACTAGCCGTAGATGGGTTGGTGAAGTATTCCAAACCTCTTCCTTTAGAAGCACCAGTCAAGTTGTTATCAGGATCGAAACCTTCAACGTCAGACCAAGTTACTAAATTTCTTCCGGAAATCGCTAAGCTAAGAGACTCTAAGCCTACGTGCTCGATCAAGCGGGTAGGGAACGAATAGGTAAGCGATACTTGACGTAATTTCACATAAGAAGCGTCTTCAACATAAAGTTCAGAAGAACCATTGAATCCACTTGCTGTTCCACCGTTATACCATGCTTGGTCTAATAGTACAGTTCCTGCTCCAAAATCATCCAAATTACCACGTACCGTAAAACTACCGTCAGCATTTTGTTGGGCGTTTGGAAGATCGGCAATAGCGATCCCTTGGAAGTTAACAATGTTCGCCGCATCTGCCGCAGAAACTGTAACTTCGTTGGCAGTGATAGAGGTTACACCAAAGTGATTTAATACACCTAAGGTACCATTCCATACATCCATACCTTGTCTGAAATCGAATAGGGCAGCAAGTTCAAAACCTTTGTAAGCGATCTCGGTTCCAAGACCTCCAATCCAATCCGGGTTAGGATCTCCAAGAACTTCTTCACCTTCAGTAGAGATTACAGGGAATCCAAAATCGTTCAATTCAAGATTACCGTTCTCATCTCTCAATAGAGGCTCTCCTGCAAATACCGCAAAAGGTTGACCATCATATACCGAAGAGGCAGATCCTGTGAATCCGTTCAGGGTTGTAAGCAATTCACCATTACCGTCAGGACTCATTACCAAGTTGTCATTCATACTGTAGTTGGCATTGATCTTCCATGAGAAATCTTCGGTTTGAATCAGCGTTGCACTCATGTCTAATTCAATACCCTTATTGGTAATTGTTGCCGCATTACTGTTCAAATTAGTAAAACCAGAGGATGGAGCAACTACAATGGGTAGTAACACATCTTCGGTCTTACGATCGTAATACGTACCGTTAAGTGAAAGTCTATTATTGAAGAATCGTAAATCTACTCCTCCTTCAACCTCTTTTACTCGTTCAACTACTAAGTTCGGATTTCCTTGTGTGTTTTGCAATGAAGATACACTACCGTATTGGTCTCCCGCAATAGAGTCACCCCATGAAGATCCTACACCGCCCCCAACAAATCCACTACTCAAAGAGTAAGGTATTGGTGCAACTGCTACTTCACCGTAGGTTCCTCTCAACTTACCAAAACTTAAGAAGTTATTCTCTCCAATGACTTCAGAGAATTTCCATCCTAATGAGACCGCAGGATAGTAAAAGTTTTGATCCGGTAACGTAGAAGATCTGTCCATACGTCCTGTTAAGTTGAAAAGCACTTGATTGAACAATTCTCCTTCGATCAATACATACGCACCAACTTGTTTAGAGTAATTAGTGTTGTTGAAAGCAGTGATATTTTCGGCAGCTGCATTTCCTACATCAATTAAGTCAGATAATGTAACGAAAGGGTTAACAAAATCTGTAGCACTTGCTGCAAATTGTTCCAATCTATTATCTTCATACGTAGTACCTAGGATCCAGTTAAAATTGAAATTATCTGAAATATCATGGTTAACACTTAAGAAAGCAGTTGCATAGTCTGAAGTAACAAAACGTTCGTCTTGAGCAAAATAACCTGCTCCGTTACCAATATTCGTAGCTGAGTTGAAAGGAAAGAATTCTCTTCTTCTGTCTCTATATGAATCTTTATTGTAACGTGCTGTTACAAATACATTGTCACTGAACTTGTATGTAAGTTCAGGCGACATAGTGATACGATCTACGCTAATAGTATTGGATTGTTCATTTACAGTCCATAATGGGTTGTTGTATACTGGAATTGGTCCTAACGGGTTTCTATACCCTCTTTGGGCATTAATGATCGCATTACCTTGCGCATCAAAGGCAGTTCCTTTATAATCTCGGTTGTCGAAATCTGCAGGAGTTCTTAATAATCCGAGATATAGTCCATTAAGATTCGATCCGGTTTGAATTGCATCTGATTCAGTTTTAACGTACGCTGCAGAAACTCTACCGGAAAGCTTATCAGAAAAATTAGTAGTGTTATTAAAACGCATGGATCTTCTAACATAATTAGACCCATTTTTAATAATACCTTCTTGATTCCATTCGCTGGCACTAATATAGGTATTGCCGTTTTCTCCGGAATGTTGTAAGCTGAGGTCATTCTCGAACGTAAGTCCTGTACCAATTACCGCATCGAAATTAGATTCTAAAAAGGTTTCTCTAGACCTTTTTTCAATAATTGGATAATAGATAGTTCCGTCTAATGCTTCAAAACGTTGTAGGCTGCTTGTGTCTACTAAATCGGGTCCACCCGGACGACTTGCGATAAGATCACCCCATGCTCCATTGAAATTTGAAGCCATTCCATTAGTACCTTGACCATATTTCTTTTGAAGGTCCCAACGCTCATTTACCTCATCTACATAAATACTTGATTTGTAGTTAAGATTCCATTTTCCGGCAGTTCCTCTACCAGATTTTGTTTTAATTACGATCACCCCGTTTGCTGCACCAGTACCGTAAATGGCAACTGCTGAAGCACCTTTTAGAACACTTACAGATTCGATGTCTTCTGCCGGGATATCGTTTAATCGCGATTGCTCGGATACTCCATCAACACCGGCTCCAAAATTAAAGTTGTTAATTAAAACCCCATCAATTACGTAGAGCGGTTCATCATCACCTTGGATAGTGTTCGCTCCACGAATTTGGATAAATGCACCCGCACCCGGATCTCCACTACCTCTAACAACATTCACACCCGAAGTCTTACCGGCCAGACCAGTTGCAACCCCTATTTCACCCGATCTAGTGATAGTTTCAGATTGTACTGTTGTGGTCGATGTAAGGTCATCATCCTTTTTACGTGTTAAACCGATCGCATTAATGATTACCTCGTTCAATACAGCTGCATCTTCCTGAAGGAGGACATCTATGCTATTGGAGGCGCCTGTAATTGGGCGTTCAACAGTAGTAAAACCAACATAACTAAAAACCAATGTTTGACCTACACTCGCTTGAATCGAGTAGTTTCCGTCAAAATCGGTTTGAGTACCGCTGTTTGTACCTTTTACGACGATGTTAACTCCAGGCAGGGGCAGACCAGTATTGTCGCTCACCGTACCGGAGATTGTTTTTTCTTGTGCGAACGTGAGTTGCACGACAAACGCCAATAATAGCGTTAAGATTCCACTAAACTTTGTTCTCATTTTATAATTTATTTGAATTAGCCAATGCCAAAAATCATAATAAAAAGTTAAATACACAACTTTTTAAACCTAAATTTTAGTTTTTTAGTTTGCGTTAGGATAGAGAATTTAAGGACTCTAAAAGAAAAAGGCCATTACGAATAATGGCCTTTTTTGGGATTGTTTGGACTAAGAATTAATACCCGGGGTTTTGGTCTGCTTGGCTAATATTTGAATTAGTATCTATCTCATCAGATGGAATAGGCCAAAGATTCATACGTGCAGGAATAAAAACGCTTCCCGGTTTGTCTTGAATAATTTGGTCTGCTACGCCTAGTCTTTTGATGTCATACCAACGATGACCCTCAGCATAAAATTCTACTAATCTTTCTCTGGAAAGAATGTCGCGGAAATTTCCAGCCGTTACGGTAACAGGTGCAACACCTGCTCTTTGTCTAACCTGATTTACTTTAGTTGTGGCAACACCAAATTGATTCATTCTCGCCGCAACCTCTGCTTGATACAACAATACATCTGCATATCTAATAACGTTTACTTCGTCAGATCCATTTGCAGTATCGTCATATTTGTTAATTATATTATCAAAATTCCCAACGGTAACTAATAGATCTCCTCTGGAACCACCGTCAGCTGCTATTGCATCGATAAGGGTTTGAGAAGCAAATACCTCTCTTCTTCCTCCGTCTGAAGAAGGGTAGAAAAAGAAAGCTAATCCATTTCCATCAGTGATTGAGAAATCCAATTTGAAGATAGTCTCACTTTTAATTCCATCAGAGAAATTTTGGCTATACGAAGAAGTTAATGAAAAATTGCCTTCAATAGCATTTAAGTCTTGCATTGCTGCAGCATAGTCACCAGTTTCAGTGTTTAACTTAGCTCTAAAAAAACGTGCAGAATATTCTCCAATAAAATATCCGTCATCAGCATTTATTGAAGAAAGCTGGTCTACTGCAAAATTTAAATCTGCTAAAGATTGCTCATAAACCTGTGCCAACGGAACTCTTGGAGAACCTTCAAAATCACCTGTAATGATAGGAGACTCTAAATATACCGGCACGGCGCCAAAAAGACGTCCTAAGTTTAAATAAGCTACTCCACGTAATGCACGTGCTTGTCCTAAGAAACTGCTCGTCTGCGCTGCGGTTAATTGACCACTTATGGCTTCGATACCAGCAATAAAAAAGTTAACATCGAAAATCACATCGTAGTTCGCTTGCCATATACCTAGGTTCTCGACATTATTGGTTGCAATGTCATTTCCTGCGAATTCCGCAAATGAGGGAAACGAACCTGTATGTACAAGTTCATCACTGTACAAACCATTTTGATAGATGGCATCTCCCTGAAAGAACCCGTCATTTTGAGCAGCGGCATAAATACCATTTAAGGCAGCTTGAGCCGTTTGTAGGTCAACAATCAATTCGGTAACCGGAATACTAGTAACCGGTTCTACGTTGTTTTCAACGAAATCATCTGCACACGACACCAAGGAGAATGTCGCAAAGATGAAAATCGAAAATTTTAAAATATTTTTCATAATTAGATACAATTTTTAGTGTTATAGAGATGCGTTAAAACCTATTTTAAAGGTGCGGTTCAAACCTTGAGTAAAGAAATCAGTAGAATAGGCTGTGTTAACAGCTCCAAACGTACTTACTTCCGGATCAAACCCACTGTAATCAGTTATAGTGAGTAAATTATCGACAGAAACATACACTCTCACAGACTCGAACCAGTTTATATCTCTAATAGTATATCCTAAAGATATTTCTTTTAATCTGAAATAATCCCCATCCTCAATGAACCTAGACGAATCTTGGTTATTATAAGATTGTAGTGCTCCGGTACGTGGTCTAGGAAGATCCGTGTCTGTATTAGTAGGAGTCCAATAATCCAATTGACTAGCAAACTTATTGAAGGTTCTGCTTCCGGATGCACCGGCAAATGCCAAAGTATTATTATAGATGTTATAATCTAATGCAAAGTTGGTATTCGCCGTAAAATCAAAGTTCTTATAATTCATGGTCAATCTGAAGTTACCTGTAACTCCTGGAAGACCCTTTCCGATAAATACACGGTCATCATCACTGATATCGCCGTCACCATTGGTATCTACATAACGAACGTCTCCGGGAGAAACACCTCTGTCCAATAATGGTTGAGGAATAGCATCACCTTCTTGCCACAGACCATTTGCCTGAAGTCCAAAGAAAGCTCCAATGGGTTGCCCAACATCAATTCTGGTAGCAAAACCGGCATCGATTGGTAACGGTTCCCCGTCAGCATCGTTGAATAAGGCGGTTACTTCATTTTCTAAAGTAGCTACGTTCACCAATATTGACGCGTTAAAATCGTCAGATTTTATAATTTTAGCATTAAGAGATACTTCGTGACCGCTGTTGGTAATCTCGGCAACGTTGTCGTTAATACCTCCACCACCTGTTACAGAATTTGGGGTAGGACGCGTTAATAATACATCGGTAGACTCTTTCTTGAAATAATCGTAGGTTATAAAGATTCTGTCATTAAAGAACCCTAATTCAGTTCCAACGTTTAACTGTGCCGTTTCTTCCCATGTTAATAATGGGTTTGCGATCTGGACAACTTGTGTTCCTGAAAGATCTGCGTAGTTAGCAGTTCCACCTAGAGATAAATAACCAAATGCTCCAAGAGGCTCACTGTTACCAGTAACACCATAAGAGGCTTTTAGTTTAAAGAAGTTAAATGTTTCGCTATCACCAAACCAATCTTCTTTAGATACAATATAGGCTCCGGAGATTGCGGGGAAATAACCAATACGGTCTTCCAAGCTAAAACCTGAATAAGCATCTGCTCTCATAGAAGCTTCTATGAAGTACTTCTTAGCCCAATCTAATCCTACACGTGCAAAATATCCAAATCTTTTTTCACGAATTAAATTTTGGGATGCTGTCGTTGGTGTAGAAGCAGCTCCAAGATAAGTAATTCCATTTGGAAAACCGGTAGCAGCTAATAGCACTGAATTGTTTTGATCATTTTGAAACTCATAGCCCGCAAGTGCATTAAGAGCTAACTGACCAAATTTTTTGTTATAGTTGAAAGTTTGATTCATAATGAGTGTTTCTACCAGATTAATATCTAGTGACCCACTTCCGTCTGGATCTCCAGAAGGATGTTCAGCAGGGAAGAAACTACGCTCGGTGAAATCAATTCTGCTGTAGGAAACTCTAAAGTTAGTGCTTAGATCATCATAAAATTGATATCCTGCACTTAAGCTTCCGATAAAACGCTGAGTTTCAGTTTCTCCAACAACTACTGTTGCATTTTGTAATGGATTCGAAAATGTAAAATCGCTAGTGTTAAAAGTTCCGTCTTCGTTAAACAACATATTTCCGGGAGCTTCTAAAATGGCAGTTGTTAATGGTGCGAAGATATTATTATCACTGTTGATCAGAGACTGGTTCTCATTAGTCAAAGAAGCACTTCCTGTAGCGGTAAACTTAGAATCGCTAGAATTGAATGTACCTGTAACCTGTCCATTTTTACGCTTATAATCTTGACCAAGTAAAACACCTTCTTGCTCATAGCTTCCGAAACTCGAATAGAAGGTTACATTGTCGCTTCCGCCAGTAATTGAAGCATCGGTACTGGTAAGAAATCCACCTCCCGGGCGATATACGGCACTAATATAATCGTCTCCTTCATCTTCAAGAAATGCAGGATCATCCTCAAAATCACCGTTAGTTGCCGCTACAAAACGAGCATATTGTCCTGATGTAAATACTTCAGGTCTTTCGATTTCTCTTTGATATCCTGTGTAATGGTTAACATTTGCGCGGAATACTCCTTTTTTACCTTTTTTGGTAGTAATTAAGATAACCCCATTCGCAGACCGAGATCCATAAATAGATGCTGCTGCAGCATCTTTAAGTATCGTTACACTCTCAATATCGTTGGCGTTGATAGAACTTAAAGGGCTCGTATCTTGGCCTCCAAAAGCACGAAGACCACTGGATAGATTATTAGCACTAATAGGCACACCATCAATAACATATAGAGGGCCGTTCGATGTTAACGAAGAAGGTCCACGAACCAAGATATTAACCGCAGCTCCGGGAGCACCAGAAGCCTGTCCACCAAATACACCTAAAGCATTACCTTGAATGGATTTAGCGATGTTTGGTGTAGAGACGTTTTGAATTTGCTCGGCTGTAACGGTTGTGACACTCGTTGTAAGCTCCTTAGCTTTTTGTTCTCCATAACCTGTGATCACTACTTCATCCAATTGTGCACCTGGTGTCATGGTTACATTAATGGTGGTTTGAGCCCCTACAGGAATCTCCTTGGTCTCAAAACCTACGTAGCTATACATAAGTGTTTGATTCGCCTGCGCCTGGATAGAATAATTTCCATCAAAATCAGACTGAGTTCCTGTGTTGGTGCCTTTAATGATAATGTTGGCACCTGGCAGTGGAAGACCCAAATCGTCCGTCACCGTTCCTGTAATTGTTTTTTCTTGTGCAAAAGTGAGCTGCACTACTAACACTAACAAAAGTGTTAAAATTCCACTAAACTTTGTTTTCATTTTATGATTTATTTGAATTAGCCAACGCCAAAAGTCTCAATAAAAAGTAGATTAAACAACTTTTTAAACTTAAAATTTATCTTTTTTTAATGATTTCTTGACTTAGCTATGTTAAAATTTAAAATCTGGAAGTCAGGCTTAGATGAATTTTGGTATTTGAGAATGCAAAATCTTGCTGGCTGCCACTTCCGTTGGCGATGTTAAATTTAAATATTCCGGCCTTAGTCCGCATGCCTAAGCCAATTCCAAAACTGTACAACTGTTCTTTTTGCGTAAATAATTGATTCTCAAAATACCCAAGGTCAATAATACTGTGTAGGTATATACTAGGGGAAAAAGAATAACGGTATTCGGTATTTAACACCGAAAAAAGCGAGGCGTCGATACTGTTCTCGTTGAAACCGCGAATACTGTTAATTCCTCCAAATCGAAATAATTCGTTGGTTACATAGGTGTCGGATAATAAAAAGCTTGTATTATTCTGTAAAAAGAAGGAATTCTTATTATTCAAATTAAAGATGTGATTGGCCGTTACACTAATACGTTGCTGCGCTTCGGTAGCAGACCGCAGTTCTCGCTGCCCTATTTCGGCATCTAAAGATAAAAGAGTCTTTACGGGAAACAGAAAACTGTTTTGTGGTTTCATGAATGACAAGCCGGCAATGGCAAATCTGGAGGTGTAATCATCTATTGGCGTTCCGGCTACGGTTGTCTCAAGTAAATTGCTGGACTCATATCCTTTATAGCCCGCGTAGGTCGACGATGATGGATTTATCTGGTATGTCACTCTAACTTGTTGTTGGGTGGTGACAAAAGTGCTATCCCGTTTAAATATTTGAAGTTCGGCGCCTAGTCCAAAAGGTGTCTTGAAAAGATATGGCATGGTGACCCTAACCCTAAAGTTCTGTTGTTCGTTGCCATCGGCCTTGTAATTTATGAGCAATTGTTCTCCAAAATTCAGGTTGTTGTTTAGCTCTAAATTCAAATACCCGTTGAATTCCAGTCGTTGGGTATCTTCATTCGTGGCAAATCCCAAAATACCGTCAAACAAATTGTTGTTCTCCTTTTTTAGATAAAAATAGACAGTGGTATTGTTTTTTCTGAAGAGCGCTTCTGGAGGTTTTATCGTTGAGACAAAGCCCAAGCCATTTAACACCTCGTTTTGTGCCACCAATTTTTTTTGACTGAAACGCTTTCCTTTCTTCACGCCGGCAAAATAAGTGAGATATGATTTTGGAAATTTCTCATATCCTTTAACAACAATGGAATCGATGGTTCTAAGATTTCCAGTGCTAATAACCAAGTTTGCCGAAAGTGAATTATCTTCGTTCTTGACGATATTGGTAAGACTTGTTCGGGTAAATGGATCACCGTTCTCAGCTACTAAAGCATTGAGCTTTCGCAATGACGACGATAGCTTCGGAAAGGTAAGCGAGAAATAAGTTTCGGTTACGTTCTGAGAGATCTTCTGAAGGATCTTTTCTGAAACAAGAGTGTTGTCATAGAATATCTTGATGGTCTTGAATCTTTTTCCTAAAAAAAAACGGGCGGTATGAAGGCTGTCGTTTTCCTTCCGAAGCATTCGCAATTCACTTTCAATGTAGCCGATGTTTTGAAACTTTTGAAGCAGGGAATCCGTTTCCGCTTCAAGCGATCGATAATCGTTAAAACGCAACTGCATACCCAAGCTGTCCAAGAGCGATGCAGAGACTGTTTCTTCGGCCTCTATATTTAACTGCAATTGCTGGGCTCCTACTGCCCAAAAAATAGCGGTATATATATTAAGGTATAAAATTAAGGAGAGACTTTTTTTCAACAACTATCATTTTGACTTGTAAAACTAACGTTTCATCGCCGGTTTTAATATCTCTATTGTGAAATAATAGAACCGTCGGTAAAATTACTTTAGGAACGTTTGATTAATTCAATTTTATTTCTACCTTTGCAAGCCCTTAAAAAGAGGGATTTTATATTTAATAAAGTATAATTAAAAGTTTATATGCCAACAATTTCACAATTAGTACGAAAAGGAAGAGCCAAAATAACCAAGAAGAGTAAATCGGCTGCTTTGGATTCGTGCCCTCAACGAAGAGGTGTGTGTACGCGTGTATATACCACTACGCCTAAGAAGCCTAACTCTGCTATGCGTAAAGTAGCAAGGGTTCGGTTAACAAATGGTAAAGAGGTAAACGCTTACATCCCTGGTGAAGGTCACAATTTGCAAGAGCACTCGATAGTATTGGTTAGAGGTGGAAGGGTAAAGGATTTACCGGGAGTTAGATACCATATCGTTCGTGGCGCTTTAGACACCGCCGGTGTTGCAGGTAGAACACAACGTAGATCTAAGTACGGTGCAAAACGCCCTAAGAAGTAATTAAAAAACTTTAAAGAGAAGACATGAGAAAAAGACAAGCCAAAAAGAGACCCCTTTTGCCGGATCCAAGGTTTAACGACCAGTTGGTAACACGTTTTGTAAACAACATGATGTGGGACGGAAAAAAGTCGGTGGCTTTTAAAGTGTTCTACGATGCGATTGATATTGTAGACGAGAAAAAAACAGACGATGAAAAAACGGCATTAGAGCTTTGGAAAGATGCACTTTCCAATGTAATGCCTCACGTAGAAGTTCGCAGTCGTAGAGTTGGTGGGGCTACCTTCCAAATTCCTATGCAAATTCGTCCCGATCGTAAAATTTCAACTGCAATGAAGTGGTTGATCCTTTACGCACGTAAGAGAAACGAAAAATCTATGGCGCAAAAGTTGGCCGGCGAGATCCTTGCTGCCGCTAAAGAAGAAGGCGCTGCGGTTAAGAAGCGTACCGATACGCATAAAATGGCCGAAGCAAACAAAGCATTCTCACATTTCAGATTCTAAAAAATGGCACAAAGAGATTTAAAATTTACAAGAAATATAGGTATTGCTGCGCATATTGATGCCGGTAAAACCACCACTACAGAGCGTATACTGTACTATACCGGAGTAAGTCACAAGATTGGTGAAGTACACGATGGTGCAGCTACTATGGACTGGATGGAACAGGAGCAGGAAAGAGGTATTACAATTACTTCTGCCGCTACTACCTGTACTTGGAAGTTCCCATTGAAAAATGGCGAGCCTGTGGACGAAACAAAAGATTACCACTTTAATATTATTGATACTCCGGGTCACGTTGACTTTACCGTGGAGGTAAACCGTTCGTTGCGTGTATTAGACGGACTAGTATTCCTTTTTAGTGCGGTAGATGGTGTTGAGCCACAGTCTGAAACAAACTGGAGACTTGCCGATAACTATAAAGTGCCACGTATTGGTTTCGTGAACAAAATGGACCGTCAGGGATCTAACTTCTTGGCTGTTTGTCAGCAAGTAAAAGACATGTTGAAGTCTAATGCTGTGCCTATTGTATTAAACATTGGGGACGAAGCAGACTTTAAAGGGGTGGTCGATTTGGTGAAGAACCGTGCGATCATTTGGCATGACGAAACGTTAGGAGCTACCTTCGACGTTGTTGATATCCCTGAAGACATGAAAGAAGAAGCAAGAAAGTACCGTGGTCTTCTTATTGAAGAGGTTGCTGCGTACGATGAGAACTTGCTTGAAAAATATATGGAGGATGAAGATTCTATTACCGAAGAGGAAGTGCATGCTGCACTTCGTGCTGCCGTAATGGATATGTCTATTATTCCTATGATCTGCGGATCGGCATTTAAGAACAAAGGAGTTCAATTCTTATTGGATGCTGTTTGTCGTTACTTGCCTTCTCCTGTAGATAAAGAAGGTATTATTGGGGTGAACCCTGAAACTGAGAAAGAAGAGATCCGTAAGCCGGATGTATCTGCACCTTTTGCGGCCTTGGCATTTAAGATTGCTACCGATCCTTTCGTAGGTCGTTTGGCATTCTTCCGTGCGTATTCCGGACGTTTGGATGCAGGTTCGTATATCTTGAACAACCGTTCAGGAAAGAAAGAGCGTATTTCTCGTATCTACCAAATGCACTCTAATAAACAGAATGCTATCGATTATATCGAAGCAGGTGACATTGGAGCAGCTGTAGGTTTTAAAGATATCAAGACTGGAGACACCATGTCTGATGAGAAACATCCTATCGTGCTGGAGAGTATGAACTTCCCGGATCCGGTAATTGGTATCGCTGTAGAACCAAAGACGAAAGCAGATGTCGATAAGTTAGGTATGGCTTTAAGTAAATTGGCGGAAGAAGATCCAACATTTACCGTTCGTACCGATGAGGCTTCAGGACAAACCATTATTTCCGGTATGGGTGAGCTTCACTTAGATATTATTGTAGATCGTTTGCGTCGTGAATTTAAAGTTGAGGTAAACCAAGGTCAACCACAGGTTGAGTACAAGGAAGCCATTACAAAAGCAGCAGATCACCGTGAAGTGTATAAGAAACAATCAGGTGGTCGTGGTAAATTCGCCGATATCGTATTTACATTGGAGCCTGCGGAAGAAGGAAAAGTTGGACTTGAATTCGTGAATGAGGTAAAAGGGGGTAACGTACCTAAGGAATTTATTCCGGCTGTAGAAAAAGGATTCAAGCAAGCAATGGTCAATGGTCCATTGGCAGGATTTGAAGTAGACAGCATGAAAGTTACTTTAAAGGACGGTTCGTTCCACCCTGTGGATTCGGATGCCTTATCTTTCGAGTTGGCAGCTAAGATGGGCTTTAAAGCCGTTGCTAAGAAGGCAGGAGCTGTAATTCTTGAGCCAATCATGAAATTGGAAGTAATTACACCTGAGGAGAACATGGGTGATATCGTTGGTGACTTGAACCGTCGTCGCGGTCAAGTAAATAACATGAGCGACAGAGCCGGAGCTAAAGTTGTAAAAGCTGAAGTGCCACTTTCTGAAATGTTCGGTTATGTAACCACATTAAGAACCTTGTCATCAGGTCGTGCCACATCAACAATGGAATTTGCGCACTATGCTGAAACTCCTTCGAATATTTCAGAAGAAGTGATCGCAGCTGCAAGAGGAACCGCTAACGTATAATATTTCAGCAATGAGTCAAAAAATAAGAATCAAACTAAAATCTTACGATCACAATTTAGTGGACAAATCTGCTGAAAAAATCGTTAAGACCGTAAAAAGTACCGGTGCTGTTGTAACGGGTCCCATCCCATTACCAACGCACAAGAAGATCTTTACCGTATTGCGTTCACCGCACGTAAACAAGAAGAGTAGAGAGCAGTTCCAGTTGAGCTCGTATAAGAGGCTATTGGATATCTATAGCTCTTCTTCAAAAACCATTGACGCACTCATGAAGCTTGAGTTGCCAAGTGGTGTTGAGGTGGAAATCAAGGTTTAGTTATAAGCGTTGGTTTGTCCCGAACTCGCTTCGGGGTCTTGTGAAGAGAAAAATGTCCTCAACGATGGTTGGGGAAAAACGGAACAAAATAATATTCAGGGTTGAATTTATTTTGACCCTGTTTTTTTCTGAAGGGATTCCTTCAGAATGGATAAAAAGTGAATAATTAATAACTAATAATAAATAAATATGTCTGGGTTAATTGGAAAAAAGATAGGGATGACCAGCATCTTTGACGAGAACGGAAAGAACATTCCGTGTACCGTGATCGAAGCAGGCCCCTGTGTTGTTACCCAAGTCAGAACCAAAGAGGTTGACGGGTACGAAGCTCTTCAACTTGGTTTCGATGACAAGAAGACTGTTACAAAAGCTGCCGAAGGGCATGCTAAAAAAGCAGGAACCGTTGCAAAACGCAAAGTCGTGGAATTCCAAGGATTTGAAGAAGATTACAAATTAGGTGATACCATCACCGTAGAGCACTTTATTGAGGGAGAGTTCGTGGATATTTCAGGAACATCTAAAGGTAAAGGATTCCAAGGGGTTGTGAAGCGTCACAACTTTGGAGGAGTTGGGCAGGCGACGCACGGTCAACACAACCGTTTGAGAGCTCCTGGTTCCATTGGTGCAGCATCTTATCCTGCGAGAGTATTCAAAGGAATGAAGATGGCCGGCCAAATGGGTAATGAAAAAGTGAAAGTTGAAAATTTAAGGGTTTTAAAAGTAGTTCCAGAAAAGAACCTACTAGTGGTTAAAGGATGTGTTCCCGGCCATAAGAACGCTTATGTAATGATTCAGAAATAATGAAGGTAGCTGTATTAGATCGTAACGGAAAAGACACGGGAAGAAAGGTTGAACTTTCTAAGGATGTGTTCGGAATTGAGCCTAACAATCACGCCGTATACCTGGATGTGAAGCAATATCTTGCCAATCAACGGCAAGGAACTCACAAGGCGAAGGAGCGTGCAGAGATTGCAGGGTCAACCCGAAAGATAAAGAAGCAAAAAGGAACTGGTACGGCCCGTGCGGGTAGTATCAAGTCCGGTGTATTTAAAGGGGGTGGTAGAATGTTTGGTCCAAGACCGCGTAACTACTCTTTTAAATTGAATAAGACATTAAAGCGTTTGGCGCGTCGTTCGGCCCTGAGTATCAAGGCAAATGATAAGGCAATTGTGGTGTTGGAAGACCTTAATTTTGATGCACCTAAAACAAAGGATTTTACCTCAGTTTTAAAGACCTTAGGGCTTGAAAACAAAAAATCTTTGTTTGTGTTGGGAGAGTTAAATAATAATGTATATTTGTCGTCTCGCAATTTGAAAGGTACTGAAGTTGTAACTAGCTCAGAATTAAGTACTTATAAAATTATGAATGCAAACAGCGTTGTGTTGTTTGAAGGTTCTTTGGAAGGAATTGAAACAAACTTAAGTAAATAGAAACAAGATGAATATCTTAATAAAACCTATAATTACGGAAAAAGCTACACGTGATGCAGAAGACAAGAATGTTTTCGGTTTTGTAGTAAACCCAAAGGCGAACAAGGTAGAGATCAAAAAAGCGGTGGAAGCTGCTTATGGCGTTTCTGTTGAAAAAGTTCGTACAATAAATGTCCGCCCTAACAGGAAGACCCGATATACAAAAACGGGAATCCAAACTGGTAAAACAAATGCTTACAAAAAAGCAATTGTACAGGTGGCGGAAGGTGATACAATAGATTTTTACAGTAACATCTAAGTTCGCTTAGATTTAATTAGACAAACATGTCAGTAAGAAAATTAAAACCTATCACCCCAGGTCAGCGATTTAGAGTTGTAAATGGATTTGACGCCATTACAACTGATAAGCCGGAGAAAAGTTTATTAGCTCCGAATAAAAGATCTGGTGGTAGAAACAGTCAAGGTAAAATGACCATGCGCTATATTGGTGGCGGTCATAAGAGAAAATATCGAATTATCGATTTTAAGCGTGACAAAGCGGGAATCCCTGCGACCGTCGCGACCATTGAATACGATCCTAACCGTACGGCTTTTATCGCTTTATTGAATTACCAAGATGGTGAAAAGCGGTATGTAATTGCACAAAACGGGCTACAAGTTGGTCAAAACATAGTTTCCGGTGAGAGCGTAGCTCCAGAGATTGGAAATGCTATGACACTTGCCAACATTCCATTGGGTACAATCATTTCTTGTTTAGAATTACGTCCCGGTCAAGGAGCTGTTATGGCACGTAGTGCCGGAGCATTTGCTCAATTGATGGCACGTGACGGGAAGTACGCTACTGTTAAGTTGCCTTCCGGGGAGACCCGATTGGTATTGGTTACCTGTATGGCGACCATCGGAGCTGTGTCAAACAGTGACCACCAATTGTTGGTGTCCGGTAAAGCAGGTCGTTCAAGATGGTTAGGCAGAAGACCTAGAACCAGACCGGTAGTAATGAACCCTGTTGATCACCCAATGGGTGGTGGTGAAGGTAAATCTTCCGGAGGTCACCCGCGTTCTAGAAACGGTATTCCTGCAAAAGGATATAGAACCCGTTCTAAAACGAAATCTAGTAACAAATATATAATCGAACGTAGAAAGAAATAAGCTATGGCAAGATCATTAAAAAAAGGACCTTACGTTCACTACAAGTTAGAGAGTAAAGTACAAGAGAATGTGGAATCTAACAAGAAGACCGTTATCAAAACTTGGTCACGTGCTTCAATGATTACACCGGATTTTGTTGGGCAAACCATCGCAGTACACAACGGACGTCAATTTGTTCCCGTATATGTAACTGAGAATATGGTAGGACATAAACTAGGAGAATTTTCACCTACTCGATCATTCCGTGGTCATGCTGGTGCAAAAAACAAAGGAAAAAAATAATAGGCCATGGGAGTTCGTAAAAGAGAAAGAGCAGAGCAGATCAAGGAAGCAAAGAAGACAACATACTTTGCTAAGTTGAATAATTGCCCTACATCACCAAGAAAAATGCGCTTGATGGCGGATCTTATTCGCGGGGAAAAAGTAGACAAGGCACTAAATATTTTGAAGTTTAGTTCTAAGGAATCATCACGTCGTTTGGAGAAGCTTGTATTGTCTGCAATTGCAAACTGGCAAGCAAAGAACGAAGATGCTTCTTTAGAAGATGCAGATCTTTTCATTAAAGAGATCCGTGTGGATGGCGGAACGATGTTAAAAAGACTTCGTCCTGCACCACAGGGTCGCGCACACAGAATTAGAAAACGTTCCAACCACGTAACATTGGTTTTAGGAGCTAACGATAACACACAAAGCAATTAATAAATGGGACAGAAGACAAATCCAATCGGGAATCGCCTTGGTATTATTAGAGGATGGGAATCCAACTGGTACGGAGGTAACGACTACGGCGATAAATTAGCCGAAGACGACAAGATTAGAAAATATGTTCACGCTCGTTTAAGTAAAGCTAGTGTGTCTAGAGTGATTATTGAGCGTACGCTTAAGCTTGTAACCGTTACTATTACCACTGCC
>NZ_CAXAXI010000025.1:0-36934 GCF_963972995.1 uncultured Altibacter sp. | reverse complement strand
AGACCTATCATTTATTACTGTTCTTTGAAAAATTAAAACATACCTATGAGACGTTTGAAATGTTCAACCGTACGTATTCGAGTATTCAAAACATACTTTTGGGAGGAGACCGATTGATAGGATGCCCGTATCATAACGATGGCATTGTGTTAGGTTCCAAAGGGCAACTTAGTTATTGTGCACCAAAATCGAAGGAGATTGGTAACGCATTGGAAGGGTCTTCACAAAACATCTATAAAGAACAGTTTGCCGAAAAAGAACGGATACTTAGAGAAAACTGTAGCAGTTGCATTCACGATTATCACGCGCCTATCACGCCACGTGAAATAGCAATTGAAAAGAATAAAGAACTTTATGCTAAATACCTGAACATAGAGTACGCTCAAAAAATTGTCTCCATAGCCAGATGGATCAAGAAAATCCCCAAAGTTGCATCCAAAACTCGCATCTTTATTGTGGGCTGGTATGGTACTGAAACCGTAGGGGATAAGGCAATTTTGGGAGGCATTGTGGATCATTACAAAAACCTGTATTCCAATGCTGAATTTGTTATCGGAAGCATCTATCCTTTCATAACAGAAAGAACCTGTATGGAATTAGCGATAGATGCGAAAGTGGTCTCTACAAAAACCTTTGATCTATTGGCATATGCCAAGAGCTCTGACATTATCGTAATGGGCGGTGGGCCTTTAATGGATATCAATGAATTGTTTGTTCCTTTATTAGGATTCAAAGTAGCCAAAGCCTATAAAAAGAAAACTGTTGTCTTTGGTTGCGGTATTGGTCCCTTAAAGTCTGAAAGATTTGAAACTGCCGTAAAGGATATTCTAAAACTTAGTGACCAAATAAAGTTAAGAGACAAGCAGAGTATCGAAACGGCAAAAGCGTATGGAATTGAGAAAGAGATCGAGTTTTTCGGAGATCCTGCTAAAAAGTATCTAACAAAGATCAATGCCACTTTAGAAGTAGAGAAGGAGAACATTCTTAGCTGTTATCTGCGCGAGTGGACTTTTGAATATTTTAATGGTACCAAAGACGAATTCATAGTTGCGAAGCACAAGTTAGAAGAAGGTCTCGCAGCACTCATTAAAGAACAGGCCGATGAATTGGGCGTTGAGAGGATAGAATTGCACCATATGCACAATTTTGTAATTGGTAACGATGATAGAGATTTTTCACGTTATTTCATTCAAAAATATTTTAAAGACGACAAACGTATCTATTTCAATAAACGATTATCTACCGTAGCGAATATAGCGGAGTCCATGAAAAGGTCTCGTCTCAATATTTGCATGCGTTTTCATTCCGTCTTATTTGCACACACCTTGGAAACCAATTTTATTGCCATAGATTATACGCTAGGAGGCAAGATATTGAATTACCTAACCGATAACGAAAGCCTAACGCACCTTATGAAGGTAGAGGATATCTTGAATAAAAATATACAACCACATGATATGTAAGGTGTGCCAAACAGACATCAAGCCCAAATTATTATTTAAAAATAAGGGTAGTTTTGGAAACATTCACCGATGCCCGGAATGTAAAGTCGCCTTTGTATTTCCGCAACCCACAGATGAGGTTTTAAATACCTACTACAATGGCATGTATTCTGATCTCACTGTTTCATTTGATGAAAAGAAGATGACATGGGCAGCACACTCCATGCAAGGGTATTTAGATGTTTTAAAAAAGTTGCGTATTTCACCTGACAGCACCACAACATTTTTAGACCTTGGCGGAGGTTTGGGGTATTATTCAAAGGCGGCAGCTTCTCATGACCTGCATGCCATTTTAGTTGAAAAAGATCCGGTTTCAGTTCAATTTGCCAAAGAACATTTACAACTTGAGAATATTATTGAGAAGGATTTATCTGAATTCTTTAGCACTAACAAAGAGCGCTACGATATTGTTTTTTTTAGACACGTGATCGAACATGTTACAGATCCCACCGCAGTTATGGAAGGGATTTCCAATATTGTTAAACCAAACGGCTTATTAATTATTGAAACTGATAATAATGCCGGTATCGAACTTTTAATTAAAGGAGGTGTTCGAAAATTCTATCTCGATCTATATAAAAAGAATTTCCAGAATGTGTCATTTTTGAATCTCTTGTTCAAGCGACCATTTGCAGTTGATCCACCGCGGCATTTATTTGGTTTTAGAATGAATAATTTAGCGGGATTGCTGGAATCCAATAATTTAAAGCCAAAAGAAAAAGTACATTATCGTCTGGGGCATCCGGTGTATTGGCCAAATATTCCATCCCCAAAGGCGAAGAATATAATCAAGTCAATCTTAAAATTAAGAATAAGGAAAGCCCTGGCGCTAAGTGTGTCTTATGCCAACCTACTCTTTAGAAAACTCTTGCAGGCATTAGGTCTTTCTTCGGGAATTTGTATTTACGCTCAAAAACAACCCAAATGAAAGTACTACTTGTAAATACATTTGACAGTGGCGGTGCCGCGAACGCGTGTTTGCGTTTGCACGCCGGGTTATTACGAGCAGGAGTTCAGTCAAAAGTGTTGCTGCGTGAACAACAGAAGAAAACACATCAAGTATTTGTGTACCAACCCCAGCCAAAAAGGAAAACCAAAAACCAAAAGTTCATAACTAAGATCAAATCGCTATTAAAGCGATTCGGTATTTTACATGTTGATCCAAACGATAAAAAAGTTCAGTTCCTTAAGGAAAGGGATACACGTTTGGAATATTTCAGTTTTCCCGATACACCATTCGACATTACGAATTCGCCTCTGTACCAAGAAGCGGATATCATCCATCTGCATTGGGTAGCTGAATTCTTGGACTTTGAAACTTTTTTCAGGAAGAATACCAAGCCAGTTGTATGGACGTTCCACGATATGAACCCTTTTTCGGGAGGAGAACATTACGAGGAAACCTATTTGGGCATGAATGAAGATGGCTTCCCCATGGATCGTATGGTATCTAAGGAAGAACAAAGCATTTTTAAAAAGAATACAGCCTTAAAACAACGCGCCCTGAAAGGTGTGGCTAACTTACATATAGTGACACTTTGTAGATGGATGTATAATGAAGTAGGCAAAAACAGCTTCTTCCAGCGCTATCCCAGAAGCATCATTCCTAACGGAATAGATTCTTCAGTTTTTAAAAACAGAGATCGCTCGGACGCAAGAAAACTTCTGAATTTACCTTTGGATAAAAAGGTCATTTTATTTGTAGCCGATTCTGTGGACAAGACTCGTAAGGGATTTGCTTTTCTACAAAAAGCTTTTGATCTCATGGATGATGAAAAAATTATTCTATGTTCAATAGGAGGACAAGCGCAAGCAATGACGGGTAACAATCAATACATTGCCTTGGGACGAATTGAAGATGAGATTACCATGAGTCACGCCTATTCTGCAGCAGATGTATTTGTGATACCCTCACTCATGGACAATTTGCCGAATACCGTTCTTGAATCCCTCATGTGCGGTACACCGGTTATTGGCTTTCCGGTTGGTGGGATTGTTGATATGGTGCAACACGGAAAAAACGGTTATCTTACAAAGGAGAAAAATGCAGAATCCCTTCGCAGAACGATAGTACAGTTTTTAAATGAAGGACAAAATCTCAATCGAGAACAGATAAGAAATGAGGCGATGCATACCTACGATCAAAATGTACAGGTTGAGAATCATTTGCAATTATATAATACGCTGTTAGGTAAGAAACAGATCACCACTCCATGAAAAAGCTGGTAAAAAAAATACTGCGAAAAGCAGGGTATAAGGTTTCCAAGATCGAGCCGAGACCGCCTCAAAAGAAAGTCGTTTCCCGGGGGAATCCTTTTTCAACCCGCGAAGCGCTGCAACGGTGTAAACAACGAAACCTACCCATACAGACCGTGATAGACGTGGGTGCATCCGACGGTCGGTGGTCGGCCGAGTGTATGGCTGCCTATCCGGATGCCCACTACTTTTTGGTGGAGGCCCAACAGGAGCATCTCCACGGGCTGCAACAGTTTGCCGCCACACATGCGAACGCCTCGTTTGTACTGGCGGCCGCAGGGAAAGCGAACGGGACTATCTATTTCAACAATGCGGAGCTCTTTGGAGGCATTGCTTCCGAAACCCCGTTTGACGAACACTCCATTGAAGTGCCTGTGATATCCTTGGATTCTGAGATCGAGAAAAGAGGATTGCAGCCCCCCTTTCTGTTAAAGCTCGATACCCATGGCTTTGAAGTTCCTATTTTGGAGGGGGCCGAACAGGTGATCTCACAAGCGAATCTCATCATTATTGAAGCGTATAATTTTAATATCGAATCTAACAGCCTTTGCTTTTGGGAGCTCTGTGACTACATGCAGAAATTGGGTTTTCGTCCGTTGGAAGTGGTCGATCTTATGGCGCGGGAATACGACGGGGCCTTTTGGCAGATGGATATCTTTTTTATCAAGAAGGACGACCCGACATTCCGTTATATCAAATACAAGTAATGCAGCAGCACTATCCAAAGATATCAGTCGTAACGCCCAACTACAATCAGGGTGCCTTTTTGGAACAAACCCTGCGTTCGGTCCTGGATCAGGGATATCCCAATTTGGAGTATATTGTGATGGACGGTGGCAGCACGGACGATTCGGTTACGATCCTAAAGGAATACCAAGATCGTTTACACTATTGGGTAAGTGAAGCGGACGAAGGCATGTACCACGCCCTCAACAAAGGATTTCAGAAAGCTACAGGCGAGATCATGTGCTGGATCAACAGTGATGATGTACTGTGGGAGGGCTCCTTACAGTTTGTGGCCGAGGTCTTTACACGCCACCGGGAAGTTTCATGGCTGCAGGGATACCCCTCGGTGATCGACGAAAAGGGAGTACTGCTGTTTCAGCGCGATCCCGTGGCGACAAAAGCTTATTTTTACAGCTACCAATACCGAAAAGACTTTTCCTTCATTCAGCAGGAATCTACCTTTTGGCGCAGGTCCTTGTGGGAAAAGACAGGGGGGCGATTGGATACAGCCTATCAGGTTGCAGCCGATTTTGAACTATGGCTGCGGTTCTTTCAGTACAAACCCATGTATTGTACCAAAAGACAACTGGCAGCCTTCAGAAAAAGAGAAGGTCAGAAATCCGCAGACGCAAAGAATTATATGGAAGAAGCAGACCGTGCCGTTCACAGCCACCTCAAAAGAATGTCGTTTGTAGAAAGAATACGGTTGAAATGGGTAAAGCAACGTAAGAAGACGAGAGCAGCCACAATTAATTGGATTGAAAATCTATGATAACATTCTCCATCATCATACCCACGTTTAATTCTGAAGAAAGTTTGTCGGTTTCTTTGGCGAGTATTGCCAATCAGACGTTCAAAGATGTTGAGGTGTTGATCATGGACGGAGCCTCTACAGACGATACGGTAGCCGTAGCCAAATCCTTTCAAGAATCTCTTCCGAACTTGGCAGTATACAGTGAAAAAGATACCGGTATTTACGATGCGATGAACAAAGGTATCCACTGCTCAAATGGTGCTTGGTTATACTTTATGGGCAGCGATGACCGCTTGCATGCCGATGATACCCTTGAAAAACTCAATACGATACTTTCTGAAACAAAGGCCCATGTGGTCTATGGCAATGCAGAAATCGAAGGGGATACAGGGTGGGCGAACGACGGAACGCTGTACGACGGTCCGTTCGATCTTCCAAAACTGCTCAATAAGAATATTTGCCATCAGGCCATGCTGTACCGGTCCCGATTTATAAAAGATGTGGTCGGTCTGTTTGATACACGCTATCGTGTCGTATCCGATTGGGATCTCAATTTAAGATGTTGGGCGAGGTCTCCCTTTCAATACATAGACCAAACCATTGCCTATTTTGCCGCCGGAGGAGTTTCAACGGAAGGTATCGATGAAGCATTCGCTAAGGACAGAGTCGATAATATCCTACGGTATTTTAACATTGGTCTCTTTAATGCCTTGGTCAATACACCTATGTTTCAATGCTATCACGAAGTCAAAAGAAGGCAACGTGCACAGGCACCTTTACGATATTATTTTAGTAAAATGTTACAAAAATAACCCGTAAATTATACCCAATTTGAAGAACCGGCTAAAGAAATATATACGAAAGAAAGTGAAGTCCCTCTACGAGAATCGTATAGGTTCTTTCTTTTTCAAGCAACAGGGGTACTGTCCCTGTTGTGAACAGGATGTGGTATTCATTTCACGGCATCAGTGGTTACGGGATTATTTTAAATGTACGCAGTGCGGCTCCATTCCAAGAGAACGGGCATTAATGCTTACGATCATGGCGCAGTATCCTCAGTGGAAACAACTAACGATCCACGAATCCTCACCGGGAAACAGTGGCCATAGCAAACGATTAAAGAAAGAAGCCGAATCGTATCTGGAAACACAGTTTTTCTATGGGGAAACACCGGGAGCCATCGTCAAGGGCGTACGAAACGAAGATCTGGAGCAACAGACGTTCGAGGATGAGCGTTTCGATCTCGTGATCACCTCCGACGTGATGGAACATATTTACGAGCCCGACAAAGCTTTTAAGGAGATCCATAGAACCCTTAAGCCCGGCGGGGCACATATTTTCTCGGTACCGTTGATCAACAGATTCAAACCCACCCAGCGCTGGGCCACCAAAGGGGCTCAAGGGGAGCCTGTATTCCTCTTTGAACCCGAATGGCACGGTAACCCGGTGGACCATAAGGGGTCTCCCGTGACCATGCACTGGGGATATGACATTGTTGATTACATTAAGGAACACACAGGAGCCGAATGTGAAATCGTCTATTACGACGATCTGGATCATGGTATACGAGCTGAGTTCAGAGAGATCATTGTCGCTAAAAAACCAAGAATTTGAGTAAAAGAAGAGCCATAGCCTTTGTGTTACCGCAATTCCACCCCATTCCGGAGAACGACGCGTGGTGGGGCAAGGGATTCACCGAATGGACCAATGTCACCAAGGCACGTCCCTTGTTCGATGGTCATTATCAGCCGCAGTTACCTGCCGATCTCGGTTTCTACGATCTGCGTTTACCCGAGGCCAGAGAGGCACAGGCAAACCTCGCAAAGGCATACGATATCTACGGGTTTTGTTACTACCACTACTGGTTCAACGGAAAACGATTGCTTCACAGACCACTCGACGCTATGTTAGAGCTAGGGAGACCCGATATGCCTTTTATGTATTGTTGGGCCAATGAGAACTGGACCCGACGGTGGGATGGGCAAGAACAGGATATCCTCATGGAACAGACCTATTCCAAAGAAGATGATAAAGCGCACATACGCTGGCTGTGCGAAAACGTGTTTAACGATAAAAGATATATTACAGTGAAGGGTGCTCCGGTCTTTATGATCTACCGGCACAGTCTGTTTCCCGATATCAAAGAAACCTTGGCCTTATGGCGTACCATTGCAGTGGAAGAATACGGTTTCCCCGGCCTTTATCTGTGTATGACGGAAAGCTTTAATACCCATGATGACCCCACAGCGTATGGCTTTGATGCGGCTGTGGAATTTTCGGCGCATGCCATCCTGTCTTACGACTGTGCACCCAAACACAAGAGATCCTTCTTTAAAAAAGAAAAGCATCAACTATCGTTCAAGGATTTTGAAAAAG
The DNA here is from genome assembly GCF_963972995.1 of uncultured Altibacter sp. Taxonomy (NCBI): domain Bacteria; kingdom Pseudomonadati; phylum Bacteroidota; class Flavobacteriia; order Flavobacteriales; family Flavobacteriaceae; genus Altibacter; species uncultured Altibacter sp. Next base: position 29,320 of record NZ_CAXAXI010000025.1, on the reverse strand, counting down.
GGGTACAGGTTTCTCTGGCAAGGCAACAACCGGAATATCCGTTCTTCAGATCGGTAACACCTGCCTGGGACAATACACCAAGAAAAGGGATTCATGGTACCGTGGCAGTAGGCAGCAGTCCCGAGCTGTATAAAAAATGGCTGGAGGAAGCCATTCGGAAATCGGTAGTGTACAGTGAAGATGAGAACTTCATCTTTATCAATGCCATGAATGAATGGGCCGAGGGCAATCATTTGGAGCCCTGTCGAAAGTACGGGCTGTCTTATTTAGAAGCGACAAAAAGCGTATTAGAAAACTATACATAATGATGGTCTCTATTATCGTCCCAAATTATAATCACGAACCGTATCTCAGGCAACGGCTGGATTCTATTTTTAATCAGACGTACAGCGATTTTGAAGTGATCCTTTTGGACGACTGCTCCACAGATAACAGCGTAGCTGTATTACAGGAATACGCGAACAGACCTCAGGTATCACATTTCATCGTCAATGAAACAAATTCAGGCGGTCCCTTTAACCAATGGAAAAAAGGGATAGCACTGGCCAAGAGCGATTATGTATGGATTGCAGAAAGTGATGATTATACCGACGAAGCGTTCCTCGAGACCTTAGTCCCTTATTTCCAAAAAGAGGTTGGGATCGTTTTTTCAGGCTTGGTCATTGTGGAAGATAAAGAAAGCAAGGAATACATTGCGCTGGATGAAGGTTACCATAAGGGCACCGCGTTGCTCAGCACAGAAATGATCACCGGCAATCTATTTATCAACGCCAACTGTGTGTTGTTCAATAAGAAGTTCGTAAGTAAGCGTCAGTTAGCACATATTTGTAATTTTAGGATCTGTGGGGACTGGTCGCTCTGGAATCACATACTCACCAAAGCCAATGTCTATTTTGTAAACCAACCGCTCTCGTATTACCGAAAGCATCATACGGCTACGACCGAAGGCCTGTATAATAATGAAGTATTTTACAGAGAGGCCGTGCGGGTGTCCCGTGTATGTATAAAGTCCTTAGGGAACTATTACCATCATAATGCAAGAGCTATACGGTTTTACAGTGATCTGGTTCGGAAGTCCACCCTGTCGGAAACGGTCAAGTCATCACTGTTACAACACATCGAGGCTACGTTCAAACCGAATTACTATATGAACTTGTTTCGAAGGGTGGTACGGAAACTCAAAAGGACACCCAACTGATAAAAAGGATACAGCAACCTAATTGAATAAACCAAAACGACATTGCAAGCACCCGTTCTCTATTTGATCTTTAACAGGCCCCTTGAAACCAAGGAGAGTTTTGCGGTGCTCCAAAAGGTGCAACCCAAGAAGTTATACATCGCTGCCGACGGTCCGCGTCGTACCGTTGCGGGAGAAGCAGCAGTTTGTGCTGAGGTTCGGGACTATGTACGGACCCATATCGACTGGGATTGTGAGGTACGAACCTTGTTTCGGGAAGAGAATTTAGGATGCGGAAAAGCGGTACAAGGGGCGTTGGATTGGTTTTTCGAAACAGAAGAAATGGGTATCATCCTGGAGGATGATATCATCCCACATTCTTCTTTCTTTTCGTATGCATCAACCCTCTTACACCGGTACCAATACGATACTGACATCTTTTCGATCAATGGTTGCAACATGGGCTACGAGAACAAGGAGCATCCCTATGGCCTTACCCGTTATTTCAACATGTGGGGATGGGCCACATGGAAACGATCGAACCAATTGGTGCATGATACCTGGCAGCGCGTATCGTTGCAGGAGGACTTTACCCACGGGTCAAGCTTGCTCAACGCTCTGAAACTCGACACCCGATGGCCGCTGGAGGAATGGTATGCCTTATGGCGCGGTCACTTTAAGCGGGTGCTCCACGGCAAGATCGATACTTGGGATTATCAGTGGGTCTATACCTGCCTGAAGAACGAGCGGTACGTGATACGCCCGAATGTCAATTTGGTCACGAATATAGGCTTTAACGAAGCCGCCACGCATACCAAGAAGATGGAAGGATTGGATGCGCAGTCACTAACAGTAGCGTCCATCGATGTCCAGGAAACAGGAACTTTTGTTCCTCGTTTGGATCCTAATTACGAGAAACGCTTTGTAGCGGAAAAATGGCAACATCTTGCTATTGACTATACGTTGCTTCTAAAGAAGGTGCGTAAAAAGTGGGAACGCCTGGTCACTCGTCAAACATAGGGACTATTCACCAAACTCGAATTTAAAACAGTCTATCTCCTCTTTAAATAATGTATAGACCAAGTCTTTGGTTTCGGGGTCGTACGCATCTCTGTAATCAGTGTATGCATACGAGTTTAGTCGCGGTAAGGTACTGTCAGCGATGGCAAGCCTGTCGCAGACTAGTGCAAAATCGTCGTTTAGATTCTCAAAACGCCCAATAAAATCGATATCAGCCATTCCTTTATCTGTACGGATATACCGCAATTGGGAAAGGCTTTTCGCGTCAACTTTTTGCTTTACAAATTCCTTAAAGCTTAAGGGATTCACATCCATTTGATATTTCTTTTTATGAAAAAAATCATCTTTCATGATCATGGTATACCATGAATACGTTCGTGACCATGAGTTTCTAACAAAGGTGAATTTATAATAGTCTTTAAATTGTCGTGGGGTAATATCCGGTTCCAAGGCATGTTTCAAATTGTGAAGCACTCTTTTGAAATTATTTCGTTTCACAGCATACATTGATTTTTGCAGGTAGCGTATCCTGTTGGCGCTGTCTTTAATTTCCTGCAATGTTCTGTGATCCTGCACGCCAAAGGTCAATTCGTCGAAATGACCTAATTTCTTTTCAATACTGGTTCCGGCAGTCTTCGGGATGTGAATGTATATACATTGATGTTCTTTCGAGATCATAGTGTTAAATTACCGGCAGTGCTAAAATAGGTAATCTTATATAAAAAAGTATATTTACAAGACCTTACATCAGTACACCTCTATGTTAAATAGGAAAAGAGAACGCAGTAACGCACCATGGTAAAACTTTCCATTATTACAGTAAATTATAACAACGTTCATGGTCTGGAGCGCACGATTAAAAGTGTGATGACTCAACAAGCCAAGGACATTGAGTTTATAGTGATCGATGGAAAATCTACCGATGACAGTGTCGCGCTGCTTGAAGGCCATGACGAGCACATTTCCTATTGGTCCAGTGAACCCGATAACGGCGTGTATGATGCCATGAACAAAGGGATCGCCACAGCAACCGGCACCTACGTACTCTTCCTGAACAGTGGAGACCATTTCCACAATGACACCAGTGCTGCCACCATGCTACCGCACTTGGACGGGCATGATCTTATCGCTTTCGACATTCAGGTAAAAGGGGATGGGACCGACTACGTAAAGGCACATCCTGACGTTCTTCAATTTTCTTACCTCTATCATAAGACCTTGGCGCATCAATCGGTATGCATCAAACGAACCCTGTTTGACACTTCCGGGGGGTACGACACGAGTCTTCGTATCACTGCCGACTGGAAATTCTTTTTGGATGCACTGGTTCGGAAACAGTGCAGTTATAAGGCAGTGCATACTGTTGTAAGCGTTTACTATCTGGATGGAATGAGTGCCACAGCCCAAGGAACCAATATCCGGAAGCAAGAACGCAAGAAGGTACTTGCAGAGGAATATGGATTCTTTCTGAAAGATTACCGCAAACTAGAACAATTCCAACTACATCGATTTAAGATGTTAGCCGCACTGGAAGCATCGGGGCCGGGTCGAAAGGTTGTATCGGCAGTACTTCGGGTGCTATTGTTCCTGTTCACGGGAAAGAAACTACGTGACCTAAAATGAATATGATCCTTTTGTAATGATCCCAAAGATTCTACATTATTGCTGGTTCGGGCCGCATCCCAAAAGTGCGGTGGCGAAGCAATGCATGGAAAGCTGGCGTATCCATTGTCCGGATTACGAGATCAAAGAGTGGAATGAGACGACAAGCAAGCCTTATCTGCAACCTTTTGTCAAAGATGCCCTGCGCAAAAAGCGCTATGCATTCGCTGCCGATGCGGTACGTGTGCAGGCACTCTTGGAACATGGGGGTATCTATTTGGATACCGATATGCTGTTGTTACAGTCTCCGGATCGCCTGCGTACCTATGATTTCTTTTCAGGCTTTGAGGTCCCCGACCGGGTCGCCTACGGATGCTTCGGCGCCGTTTCCGGGCATCGCTTCCTTCAAGCCATGTGCGATTTCTATGCCGACAAGCGTTTCGATGGCTTTAACCCCCCCGTGATCACCCACACCTTTAAGGAGCTTATTGCACAAGACCGACTTGCTTCCAACGAGCGATTATTCGATTCCGATGTATTCTATGCCTTGCCCTATGACCGCAAGGATGAGGCGCATACAGCATTTACAACGCCTAACAGCATTGCCGTCCATTTATGGGACCACTCTTGGGCCCGACAAAAGAACGAATCGGTAGGGCAATTACTGGCCCATTTAGGTACGGTTCTTACCGATTACCTTGGGTATGGCTATCCTTTTTCTTATTTTCAGCGGTACGGACGGGAGTTCAGTCGTAAATTGTATCACCGTCTGCGTCATAGCGCATCCGCATGAAAGTCTTACACATCACCACATCGTCCCGGGGAGGGGCCGGGATCGCGGCCTGGCGACTGCATACGGCTTTGCGGGCCGAAGGCGTTGCGTCAGGCTTTCTGGCCAAGGACCGCTGTGTGAACTTTGAGGGCGCAGAGGTAGAGGATCCCTTCTTTGCCTACCAGCGCCCGTCCCAAAGTAAAAGGATTTTACGAAAGCTGGGGCATTGGATGTATCCTTCGGAAGCCCATTTGCTGGAAGCGAACTTGCGCGACCGAAAACATTTGCTACACTACGAACACGTAAGCCTGCCCTATTCAAAATTCGAGCTGCAAGAGCATCCGTTGGTACAGGAAGCCGATGTACTTCATTTGCATTGGGTGAGCGGGATTCTGGATTACGAGCGGTTCTTTACGGCGAATACCAAACCCATTGTGTGGACCCTTCACGACCGTAATCCGTTCTCGGGGCTGTTTCATTACAAAAAGGATGAAGTAGGTAATGCGCCTCGCATCCCTCGCTTGGAAGCACGGGTGCGCATTCATAAACGAAAAGCTTTGTTACATATCGATAATGGGGCTATTGTGGCACCGTCACAGTGGCTGTTGGAAGCCGCGCACGACAGTGGGGTCTTCGATCACATTTCGCTTCAGAAATGTATTGCCAATCCTGTGGATCCGCTTTTTTTTACTGAAAGCAAGACGGAAACCGTAAGACAGTCGCTTGGGATCGATGCAGATACCTTCGTGCTGTTACTGGTTGCCGGCAGTTTGGACATTCCCAGAAAAGGCATACAGCTATTCTTAGAGGCGCTGGAAGCCCTTCCGAAGCTATCGCTCACCGTATTGACCGTTGGGAAGGGAAGCATAAACACAAAACACGAAACCCACACCGTACACTCGGTAGGGATGGTTTCCTCACTTGAAGCCCTGCGGGACTATTACCATGCGGCCGATACTGTGGTGTTGCCCAGTACCGAGGACAATCTACCCAATGTCATGTTAGAGTCCTTTGCGTGCGGGACACCGGTGATCGCCTTTCGGGTGGGTGGGATGAAAACGCATGTTAAGAAAGGTGTTACCGGCATGTTGGCCAAAGAGGTCACGGCCAAAGCACTCGCTAAGAAGATCAAAAAAATGGCGAAGGAACACCATCGTTACGAAGCCGGCACCGTTTCGGCCTATGCCAAAGCACATTTCGATCCGGCTCAACAAGGACAGCAGTATCATGAACTCTATCAAAAACTCGTCAGCGCCCCATGAAAAAAACACTTCAGCACTTCCTGAACAGGCTGCCTTATATTAGGGGGCTGCACACACAGGTCGAGACCTATAAAAAGAATGCCTGCTATCCTCCCGGGCATTATTACTCACCCATTGTATCGGTAGAGGAAGTGAAGGCCAGGGAAGAGGATATTTGGAAGGGTCTCCACACAGACGGTATTCCGGGCATTGCGCTGAATACTGAGGCGCAAAAAGCCCTCGTACGGTCCTTCGCTGCTTATTATGCCGAGATGCCTTATGGCGCTGGTACGCAAGAAGGACTGCGCTATCGTTTTGACAATCCCATGTACACCTATACCGATGGGATCTTTCTGTACAGCATGTTGCGACACCTTACGCCCAAACGGATGATAGAGGTAGGCTCGGGCTACTCTTCTTCACTGATGTTGGATGTGAACGAACTGTTCTTTTCCAATGCAATGGAACTGACGTTCATAGAGCCCTATCCCAAACGCCTTTTGGATACCATTTCAGAAGAAGACGCCTCCCGTAGTACCTTGCTGGAAAAGAAGGTGCAGGACGTACCCCTTTCGTTCTTTGAAACCTTGGAAAAGGGCGACATCCTGTTTATTGACAGTACTCATGTTTCAAAGTGCGGTAGTGATGTGAACTACATCCTGTTCGATATCTTACCGGTCCTTGCGCCGGGTGTCTTCATTCATTTTCACGATATCTTTTATCCGTTCGAATATCCCAAGGGCTGGGTCTACGGCGGAAGGAATTGGAACGAGAATTATATACTGCGCGCTTTTCTAATGCATAATGAGACCTACAGCATTCGCTTGTTCTCTCATTATTTACACCAACATCACAGCGATCTGTTCGAGGCATTGCCCTTGGCCCGAAAGAATGCCGGCGGGAATCTATGGATCGAAAAAACAGCATAGTAAGATGAAGTATCCGGTTTCTGTCATCACAATAAATTACAACAATGCCAAGGGCCTTGAGCAAACGATCGCATCGGTATGTCAACAAAAGCTGGAGCCTATAGAATACATTGTGATCGACGGTGGCTCTACCGACGGCAGCGTGGCGTTGATCGAACAGGCGTCCGACCAAATTGAGTATTGGGTGAGCGAACCCGATGAAGGGATTTACCATGCCATGAACAAAGGGATAGCGAAGGCGCAAGGGGAGTACCTGCTGTTCCTCAACAGTGGGGATGTTTTGACTAGCCCCCAAGCGTTATCCGATTTTATGTCGCACCCCTTGTTCAAAGGGGATATCATTTACGGGGATTATCTGTTTGCAGATGGTGAGAAGCGCTACCCCGACCATTTACCACCCTGGTATTTTATGAAAACCTCTCTGCCGCATCAAAGTACGCTCTTTAAGCGCTCGGTCTTCGAAAGGATGGGGGGCTATGACACTAGTTATGCCATTGCGGCCGACCGTGCTTTTTATCTGCAGTGTTTTCTTACGGAGGATATCGTCTTTACCCACCTGCCGTACTTCCTAACCTTGTTCGATCGCAGCGGTCTTAGCAATGATCCTGCCTATATCACACAAAAGAAAGCCGAGGACGAGCGATTGCTTCGAACGTTGTATGGTGATGATTACGAAGCACACAAGGCTGCGGTTATCGCCGAGCAACGTGCCAATCGCGCCAAACGCAATACGGTAACAGGACTCTTAAAAAGGGTGCTCAATAAATGGAGAAGATCATGAGCAATCCACAGGTAAGCATTATCATCCCCACCTTTAACCGTCCCGAATTCCTGGCGCTCACCTTGAAAAGTATCGAGGCACAGTCCTATGCCCACTACGAAGTGTGGGTGATCGATGACGGCACGCCCGGAGAAACCAACAAGCAGCTGTGCGCCGCTTTTCCTAAAGTACATTACCTAAAGATCGAAAATAGCGGTGGGCCCGCCCGCCCGCGTAATGTAGGGATCGATCGCGCCAAAGGAGCGTACATCGCTTTTGTAGATGACGACGACCTATGGCCTCCACAAAAACTGGAACAGCAGGTGGCACTACTGGAGGCCAAACCGGAATACGGTTTGGTACACGGCTATTGCACCGTCATTGATACCAACGGAACCCCTACCGGCACTAGTATAGGTCGTCCCGGCAGCCCCGAAGTGAAACATGGGGATGTGAAGGGCCGTATGGCCGGACAATGGACCTTGATGACACCTACGGTCCTGCTTCGCAAAGATGTGGTGAAAGCAGTGGGCTATTTCAATACCAACATGGCACAGGCCGGCGAAGACACCGAATACTGGACGCGCTGCTCCTTCCATACCCGCTTCTACTATCTGGATAGCTCTTTGGCCTTTTATCGGAAGCATGACAGCAGCAGTGTTAAGAACACCACGCACTATGTAGATCTTCCATTGCATTTACAGCGATGTGTGGACAAGGCATACGCCGAAGGGCATCTTACGAAAGCACACTATCGGCAACTGAAGCGACAGCTGGTGATCAAACAATTAAAGGAATACAAAGAGCAACCGTGGGGAAGTTTTCTGCGACTCTTTAGGTTGGATCCTTTTTGGTTTCTTACATTTGGGAATCTCAAGGTGTTAGGCAAAATACTTTTGAAGAAACGAAAATAAACCCCATGCGTGTAGGACTCAATCCTGTAAAAGATCAGCAAGAAGCAGAGACAACCTATTACCATCAGGTAGTGGTGCCGGTCTATATCCCGGATGAGGAAGGGTACTTTGAGCACGGTGTTACCATTTTAAAATACTGTCTCGAATCCCTCTTTAAAACTTCCCACCCACGCACTTTTATTACCGTTGTCAATAATGGAAGTCATGAGGGGGTTGCGGAGTATTTGGAGACCTTGTATAGGCAAGAGCAGATCCATGAGTTGATCCATACCCGCAACATCGGGAAGATCAATGCCGTTTTCAAGGGCAGTAGCGGCCACCGATTTCCGCTGGTGACCGTCTCCGATGCCGATGTCCTTTTTTTAAATGGATGGCAGGAAGCCACCTATGCGGTTTTTAAAGAGTTTCCAAAGACCGGCTGTGTGACCACCACCCCCAACCCGAAACTATTGAAATACCATACGGCTCCCATTCTGGGACGGTATCTTTTTTCAGGGAAATTACGGTTCGTACCCCCAAAAGACACGGAGGCACTCACGCACTTTGCAGAAAGTATTGGTGCACCCGACTTCTATAGATCGTGTCATATGTCCAATGTCCTTCGCTTAGAAGGCAAAGAGACCCATGCAGTGCTGGGCGCGGGACATTTTGTCGCAACCTATCGCGGACATTTGTTAACAGAACAAGAAGTGGCATATTCCGAATATAAATTGGGGGGTCTAAGCGTGCGGCAGCATCTCGATCAACCTGTGGCCGATCAAGGCTATTGGCGTCTCGCAACCGAAGCCAACCACACCTATCACATGGGGAATGTGGCAGAAGCCTGGATGCTGGAACGGCTCCGGCAATTGGAGGATGATAGCAACCATGAAATTCCATTACCGGAGCTGGGCACATCCCGACGGGGCGTACGAACACGAATAGGACGTTGGATGGTAGAAAAACTCCTGCTTCGGAAGCCGTTCTGGACCTGGTTCCTGCAACAAAAAGGACTGTCAAAAAAGGATGCAGCATGCTATTCGAATTAAAAGTATATATGTTTTTCCGAAGATTTCTTCGGAAGTATTTAAATGTTACCTTTGAGATTATCTAACCATATGCCTTTGATTTTCACCATAGCCGAAATAGGTCAGGCCCATGAGGGCAGTTTAGGAATGCTCCATGCATACATCGATGCGGTGGCAAAGACAGGCGTGAATGCGATCAAGTTCCAAACCCATATCGCCCATGCAGAGAGCAGTATTCATGAACCTTTCCGGGTTCGGTTCTCTACCCAGGATGCAACCCGTTACGACTATTGGAAACGTATGGAGTTCACACCCGAACAATGGGTAGGCATTGGGGAGCATTGCAAAGCGGCAGGCCTTACCTTTATAAGCAGTCCGTTTAGTAATGCGGCGGTGGATGTGCTGGAACAGGCCGGTGTGGAATACTACAAAGTGGGAAGCGGTGAGGTTACCAATCTGCTGTTGCTGAAGAAGATCATAGCCACCGGAAAACCCATTTTGGTCTCGAGCGGCATGAGTTCGCTGGACGAATTGGATACTACGGTCGCTTTTCTGAAAGAACACAAGGCGAATTTTTCGCTCTTACAATGCACTACAAGCTATCCCACACAACCCGAACAATACGGACTCAATATGATAGCGGAGCTCAAGTCCCGTTACGAGGTGCCGGTAGGTTTTTCGGACCATTCGGGGACTGTTGCCGCCGGCATCGCAGCCGTGGCTCTGGGTGCCACACTCCTGGAATTCCACGTGGTCTTCCACAAAGATCAGTTTGGACCCGATGTAGCTGCGTCACTCACCATGGAACAAGCCGAACAACTGGTGCAGGGTGCGGAGGCTGTTGCCACAGCCCTGGCGCATCCCATCGATAAGACCGATGTGCGATCGTTTGAAGAACTAAAGACCATTTTTGAGAAATCATTGGCGGTGAACAAATCATTACCCAAAGGACACCGACTTACCTTCGATGATCTTGAAGCAAAAAAGCCCAAAGGATACGGTCTTGACGCTTCACACTTTGAAGCCGTATTGGGACGCACCTTGTCCCGGGACCTGAACGCCTGGGATTTTTTAACCGAAGAAGATCTGGATTCATGAATAAGACCCCACGAAAGATATGTGCCGTGATCACTGCTCGACCCTCCTACAGCAGGGTGAAGACGGCGTTGCAAGCCATCAAAGAACACCCCGGATTAGAATTACAGTTGGTGGTGGCCGGTTCGGCCTTATTAGATCGTTACGGGACAGCCGTTCATTTTATAGAGAAGGATGGATTTACCATCCATGAAAAAGTATTTATGGTATTGGAAGGAGAAAACAAGACCGCTATGGCCAAGACCACGGGCCTAGGGGTGATGGAACTCGCCAATGTCTTTTACAATCTGCAACCGGACGCAGTGATCACCATCGCCGATCGTTTTGAGACCATCGCTACCTCGATTGCAGCGGCCTATCAAAACATTCCCTTAGTGCACCTGCAAGGGGGTGAGGTCACGGGTAATATCGATGAAAAGGTACGGCATGCCAATACCAAATTAGCCGACATTCATTTTGTGACCTCAGAGGATGCGAAAGCGCGTGTACAGAAAATGGGAGAGGATGCGGCGTATGTGTTTAATACCGGCTGTCCGTCCATTGATATCGCTGCCCAAGTCCTTCAGGATCCTACAATGGATTTCGATCCGGTCACCAAATACGGTGGGGTAGGAGGTCCTGTGTCGGCCTCGGGGGATTACCTGGTCGTCATGCAACATCCCGTCACCACCGAATACCATCAGGCAAAGGAAGATGTCCAAAAGACCTTACGGGTGATCCACGAACTCAAGATACCCACCTTTTGGTTCTGGCCCAACGTAGATGCGGGATCGGACGGTACGTCGAACGGTATCCGCTCCTTCCGTGAAAAATACAATCCGCAGCACATCCGGTTCCTGAAGAATATGGAACCCATCGATTTCTTAAAACTACTGCTTCACAGCAATGTGCTGGTGGGCAATAGCAGCGTAGGCATCCGTGAATGTTCGTTTCTCGGTGTTCCGGTGGTGAACATTGGCACCCGACAGAACCGCAGACTGCGCGGAACCAATGTCATTGATGTGGCTTATGACGAAGCGTCCATCAAAGAAGCCATCGCATCCCAAATGAGCCAACCTCGTAACAGCCGAAGCGCTGTCTACGGGAACGGCGACAGCGGAAAGAAGATCGCCGATCTATTGGCCACCATCGATCTGCGTTTTCATAAAACCATCACCTACTAATGCGTATTCTGGGACTCATACCGGCACGAGGCGGGAGTAAAGGGATTCCGCATAAGAACCGTAAGGAATTGGGCGGAAAGCCTTTACTGCAGTATACCATAGAAGCGGCGAAGAAAGCAAAAAGTCTCGATCGCGTCATTTTTTCTTCCGAAGATGCTACACTTAGGACGCTTGCACATTCCCTAGGAGTCGATGTCCCCTTTGAGCGTCCGGCCCATTTAGCCGAAGACCATTCAGGTTCCTTAGCGGTCGTACAGCACGCCTTAGAGACCATGGCAGAACAAGGCGATCGTTTCGATGCCGTTTGTTTGCTTCAGGTGACCACGCCGTTTCGCACGGCTTCAGATATTGATGCCGCCATCGAAAAATTCAAGAAGGACAAGGTAGACACCCTGCTTTCTGTTCAGAAAGTGCCCCACCAATACAATCCGCATTGGGTCTTTACCCCTTCCGAAGCAGGACAACTAACCATCTCTACGGGTGATACCACCATCATAAAAAGAAGACAAGAACTGCCGGATGCCTATATCCGCGATGGAGCGATATACATCACCAAGACCGAAGTGATCCTGAAGCAGGATTCCTTGTACGGTTCCCGGATAGGATGGATCGAATTGGATCCCGAACGACATGTAAATATCGATACGCCGGAAGATTGGGAGCGGGCCGAACAACTTTATAAAAAACTGTATTTTTAGCCTATGGAGCGCGTAGCTAAAATATCGGTCGTTGTACCCGTGTATTACGGAGAGCATACCCTAAAAGAACTCACGCAACGAGTGATCGCTACCTGTAAGACATTGGGAGCCGATCATGAGCTCATCTTGGTGAACGATGCGAGTCCCGATGCTTCCTGGGAGGTCATCAAACAATTACACCGAGAGGATCCGAAGGTACGCGGTATTAACTTCAGTCGGAATTTTGGTCAGCATTATGCGATCTCAGCGGGACTCGCAGCAGCGACCGGAGATTGGGTAGTGGTCATGGATTATGACCTGCAGGATGTGCCGGAAGCCATTCCCGACCTACTAAAGAAAGCCCAAGAAGGTTTTGATGTGGTGCTTGCAAAACGAGAGCAGCGCCAAGACGGATTCTTCAAGAAATTCTTCTCTCGAATGTTCTACAGCTTCCTGAGTTATCTTTCGGGAGCCCGATACGACGCCTCGGTGGCGAACTTCGGGATCTATCATAAGGAAGTGATCGCTTCGATCAACGCCTTGCCTGAAAAGAACCGATTCTTTCCATCCATGGTGAAATGGGTAGGATACAAGCAGACCGCCATAGGTGTGCCCCATGCGAAGCGTGAAGAAGGAACGTCTAGCTATACGTTAAAGAAACTGTTCAATCTGTCGCTGGATATTATATTGTCATATTCTGACAAGCCTTTGCGGCTAACCATCAAGTTAGGCCTTATAATCACGGTATTGGCCTCTCTTTTCGCCTGTGTGCAATTGTACAAATGGTATCAGGGAGAGATCGAAGTGCTGGGATACACCTCATTGATCCTTTCTTTGTGGTTCCTTTCAGGGATCATTATCCTGATCCTGGGCGTGGTAGGTTTGTACATAGGGAAGATCTTTGAGAACGTAAAGGATAGGCCCACCTACATTGTAAAAGAACGACTATGAAGGTGACATGCTACGTAGTAGGAGAGAAAGGTTACAGCGCGTTACAAGCGCTGCAGGGAGCATGCAGAAACGTCATCGATACGGTGGTAATAGGGACGGATTCCGGCGTCAAGGACGACTATTCCAAAAAGATTGAAGCCTATTGCAAAGCATCAGATTTTAATGCAACCTACAATGATGCGCCCACTGAAGCATCCAATGTGCTTATAGCTATGGGTTGGCGCAGGTTGATCCATCCACTGCCCGGGCAACAGCTCATTGTATTACATGATTCACTATTGCCAAAATACAGAGGCTTCAATCCGTTGGTCACTGCATTAATAGAGGGAGATACCGAGATAGGAGTTACGGCGCTCTTGGGTGAGGAAGCCTATGATACAGGAGCAATTATAGATGTAGAAAGGATCACCATTACGTATCCCATTACCATTGCGGAAGCGATCTCTAGAATAAGTAGCTGTTACGGTACCCTATTACAGCGGGTGTTGGAAAAAGTACTGGTTGACGATCTAAAGGCAGTCCCACAGGATGAATCTGAGGCAAGTTATAGTCTATGGAGGGATGCAAAGGACTATTTCGTGTCCTGGGACTGGCCCGCTCCTAAGATCGGGCGAATGATCGATGCAGTAGGATCGCCTTATGACGGAGCTAAAACATGGGCCGACGGTAAACAAATACGAATCATGAAAGCCACAGCCATCGACGATGTGCCCGTCGTGAACAGAGACATCGGCAAGGTATTGTTCAAGCATGACGGAAAACCCGTAGTGGTCTGCGGAGAAGGATTATTGCGCTTAGATGAAATGGCTACTATGGATTTTAAACCCATAGCATTTGATACCACCTTTAGAATTCGTTTTGGCCAATGAACATTCCATTCAATAAACCATATCTTTCGGGAAAGGAACTTACCTACATAGCAGATGCGCTCTCTCGCGGACACCTCTCGGGAAACGGATATTATTCACAGCAATGTCATCAGTTCTTTACCCATACGTATGGTTTTAAAAAGGCCTTGCTCACCACCAGTTGTACCGATGCCCTGGAAATGGCAGCACTTTTGCTCGATATACAACCCGGAGATGAGGTGATTATGCCCTCGTTTACGTTTGTCTCTACGGCCAATGCGTTTGAACTACGTGGTGCCGTGATCCGCTTCGTGGATTCCCAAACCGATCACCCCGGTATGGATGCTTCTCTGATAGCACCGCTTATCAATGAAAAGACCAAGGCCATCGTCGTGGTCCATTATGCCGGTGTTGCCTGCGATATGGATGCGATCATGCCCTTAGCCAATGCACATGATTTGTTTGTGGTAGAGGATGCTGCCCAAGCGATCGACAGCTACTACAAGGGCCGTGTGCTGGGAAGCCTTGGGCATTTAGGTGCCTTTTCCTTTCACGAGACCAAGAACATTCAGTGTGGCGAAGGGGGGTTGTTGACCATTAACGATGCTCGTTTTACCGAACGCGCCGAGATCCTTTGGGAGAAGGGCACTAACCGGAGTGCTTTTTTTCGCGGTGAAGTCGATAAATACGGATGGGTCGACATAGGGTCGTCGTTTTTACCCAGTGAATTAAATGCTGCCTATCTCTTCGGGCAACTAGAGTGTTTACAGGATATTCAGAACCGACGTAAACATATCTGGGAGCGCTATCATTCTGCTCTTTGTGATTGGGCTACCTTTCATGAAATAGCACAACCCAAGATTCCGGAACATACGACCAACAATGCGCATATGTACTATGTGGTGTGTAAGGACATTGAACAGCGCAGTTCGCTTATTCAACATTTAAAGGCGCTCGATATTTTAGCCGTATTCCATTATCAGTCGCTGCATAAGAGTCCGTATTTTAAAGCGAAGTACACAGGGGAAGCCCTAGCTGAAAGCGATCGCTATTCCGATTGTTTGCTGCGCTTACCGCTTTTTTACGAATTGGATGTGGATATTGTGATCAATGCCTTACTTGCTTATGAAGCCTAAATACGCCCAATATCTTATGTGGATCTTATATGGTGTGATCGCTATATATTCCTTGGCGGGTATCCTTTATTTTTCACAGCTACCCGTAGGTTCAGGCGATGAAGCCCTATTTATCAAAGACCTAAAACTCGTCGAACAACAAGGCTGGAATGCGGCGGTACGCAAGGGGATCTCCATTCCGTATATGCTAGTCGCAGTACCTGTTGCACAGGTGCTGGAAGGATATGTGGCACTTCGTTTGGTGAATGTGCTCTTGTTTCTTTTGCTAATTCTGTATTTCTTCAGCTATCGCAAGATTCGCGATCTTCACTTCTATGCCTTGGTCCTGTTCTTTTATGCCACGGTGGGTTATTTTCTATTGGGCGTGAACGATACCTTGTTTATTGTGTGCATGGTCGTATTCTATGCTGAAACGTATTTCTTGCTGGAGGGTGGTAAACGAGCTTCTTTCACTTTGGGAGCGGCGGCCTTGGTCGTTGCCTTTTTTACCCGCGAACTGCTCATTATCTTTGCGCCTGTTGTTTTGTTTTCCCTAGGGCTGTTGGTTCAGCGACAATGCATCGCATGGCGCAGCGTAAGACTGCCGGCCGTTCTCATCGGTATCTTTATACTGCTGAACCTGCCGTCCTTGCGAGCCGGTTCGGGACTTTCCTACGATGCCAAGCTTCCTCCGGAAGGCACCGAGGCCAATTGGGTACAACGACAGTATCTGGCACAACTTCAGGTTAATGAAGGTCGTTTGCCTGATTTTAATCATCCGAGTTGGGAGGAAACAGATGCCTACCTGGCCTCCAATGGGTTGGACGCGCTTCCAAAAGGGGTCCTTTCGGGACTTACGTTCGATCCGATGCTCACTGCAACGGAATTTGCCAAAGACCTTGTATACATTGTAACTTACAGCACACGACAAATTGGATTGTTGCTACCCATACTGCTGGTGCTGGGATTCCGTCAATGGATGCGCTCGCGTACCGTCACGCCTACGGGCTATGTTTCGCTGTTGCTTGCATGTATGATCCTTATCTTTGCACTTATCATCATTTCATTTGTGGAACTGCGATGGTTTGGTGCGTTGTTCCTGTTGGCTATTGTAGCGTATACAAGAGCCGTCAAGCAAGGAGCGCTTCCACGAATGATCGTAACCTTGCAGTCATTTGTAATAATTCTTATATGTTTGTACGGATTGTACGGCTTCTATCAAAAACTTAGTTAATTGGCAGCTTCAAAAAAAATAGTAGTACTGGTTCCCGATGGCACCGGAGTTAAGAATTATCTGTATTCCGGTGTCTTTACAACCGGAGAGGCTTCGTTGGTCCTTCTGCATAACTTCGACCCCGATACCGTAGCGACTCTTGCACAACACGTCCCGTTTGATGTTGAAATGCAATTACCTTCTTATACAGAAAAAAAGCGCGAGAAGTTTCTGCGAGAACTCATACATCTGTCGCGTATCCGATGGAATGCAACACAGGTGAAGAATCCAACCATTCATGTTTTCTCCAGGCACAATGCACGCACTTTGAAACAAAAGGCCTTTTATGCCCTGGTGCGAACCGCCGCACGCTTTGTGCGTTCATATACGCGCATTCTCTCGCTGGAAGCGCGGTATGCTGCCATGCTTCGAAAGAATCCTTTTTATCACACCATTCAGGATGCGTTGCGGAAACAAGCTCCGGATCTGGTGTTTTGTACGCATCAACGTGCCCTAAAGGCACCCGCAGTCTTTGCAGCTGCTTCCGATCTTGGGATCCCGACAGCCACGGTGATCTATTCGTGGGATAATATTCCTAAAGCTCGGCTTGCACTGCGAGCAGATCGCTATCTGGTGTGGTCCCCACATATGGGGCAGGAACTGCAACAATTCTATCCCGAGATACCTGCCGAACGAATTGAGGTTACCGGAACGCCACAATTCGAATTCTATAAGGATGCGTCCAATATCCTTCCGAAGGAAACATTCTATGCGCGTTATGGTCTGGATCCGGATAAAAAGTTGATTTGTTTTTCCGGGGATGATGTACGTACGTCACCCCACGATCCAAAGTACTTGGAGGACCTCGCCGAAGCACTTACCGTAAGCGGTATGGCAACTTCAACCCAACTAATTTTCAGACGCTGTCCTGTCGATCTTTCCGGTCGGTATGACGCTGTATTGAAAAAATATCCCAACCTTATTGTACCCATGCCACCCCTCTGGCATCAGCGTGCCATTGGCTGGTCGGCAGTATATCCCGACTACGAGGATGTAAAGCTGCTGGTTAGTCTTGCGTATTACGCCGATCTTGTGATCAATGTAGGCTCTACCATGGCCTTCGATTTTGGGATGTTCGGGAAACCCTGTGCATATATCAACTATGACACCGTGGAAGATCCTAATTGGTCGGTGAACACTATTTATAAATATCAGCATTTTCGGAGTATGCCATCACCAAAAGCCGTATTTTGGCTTCATGATCGGGAGCAGATCGCTTCGGTAGTTGGTACAGCTCTGGAACAACCGGAGACGGCAATTCGTGAATGGTTCAACACGATCGTGGCCTATCCTGACACCGCTTCCGAACAAATTAGAAAAGCGTTACTATAATGCATATCGTATTTCTTTCTCATGAATATCCTCTGTGGTCCTCCGGTGGCATTGGGAGCTTTTTGCAAACCTTCGGACGGGCGCTGGTGGCACGAGGGCATAACGTGTCTGTAGTTGGCGCGGGGAAAGAATCGGAGGAAGTGTATCTGGAGGATGAAGGTGTTCGCCTGTATCGCCTTCCGAAGCAACAAAAAGGCATCCTTCCGGAATTTATCCACAATGCGATCCATTTAAACAAAAAACTACAGGCGCTACACACCCGGGAACCCATTGATATCATTGAGTCGGCAGAATTAGGGTTGGCATTGCTCTACGCATCGCATCCGGCGAGAAAGGTGATCCGCTTACACGGCGGACATCATTTCTTTTCGGAAGCGGAAAACAGAGGTATCCATTGGCGTAAGGATCTGTTAGAAAAACGATCTTTCCGAAAAGCGGATGGATTTATTGCGGTTTCAAAATACGTACAATCGCATACGGCCAACTACCTTAGTTATCACAATAAACCCGTAACCGTGATCAATCATCCGGTGGATATTCCGAATCATTTGCCCAGCGAGATCCCTGTAAAGAAAAGTCTTTTGTTTGCCGGAACCATCTGTGAGAAAAAGGGAGTACGGCAACTCATTGAAGCTTTTACAATGGTACGCAAGCAATATCCGGACTATCGGTTGGATCTCTTCGGAAGGGATTGGTACTATCCCAACGGCGATTCGTACATCGCGCGATTGCGGGATACCTACGATGCTTCCTATTTTGAACAAGTAACCTTCCACGGAAGCATTCCGCGTGACGCCTTAAATGTGCGTTATGCCGAAGCCACCGTGTGTGTATTTCCATCGCATATGGAGACACAAGGTTTGGTGACCTTGGAAGCCATGGCGTTGGAAAAGCCGGTGATCTTTTCACAATATGGACCCGGCCCTGAAACGATCGAGCACGGAAAGACGGGATTGTTATGTGATGTGTATGACCCTAACGATATCGCGGCAAAGATCCTATGGTGTATCGAACACCCTGAAGCCGCCCGAGCACTTGGGCAACAGGCAGGGAAACGGGTGCGCGAACACTACCATAAAAACACTATTTTAGAGGAGAACCTATCGTTTTATTCATCCCTGATCTCATGAAGCTTGCTGTGATCACACATACTCCGCATTTTAAGAAGGACGGTAAACTCTATGCCTACGGACCGTATGTGCGGGAGATGAATCTTTGGTTCAAACATGCCGATACAGTATTGCTCGTAGCTCCACTGCGGAAGGATAGCCCGGACGCCATTCATGAAGCTTATGCATCGCCGAATGTACGGTTACATGAGATCCCCGCTATTTCCTTTATCTCTTTATCTGAAGGTTTGCTAGCGTTGTTTCGGCTCCCGGTGATAAAATGGAAGATCTTTCAGGCCATGCGAAAGGCAGATCATATTCACCTGCGATGTCCGGGAACGATAGGTCTGGTAGGCTGTATGATGCAGCCCCTCTTTCCGAAGCGACCCAAGACGGCTAAGTATGCAGGGAATTGGGATCCTCAGGCAAAACAGCCCTTTAGTTATCGCCTACAGAGATGGATCCTTAAGAATACCTTCCTTACACGCAATATGAAGGTATTGGTCTATGGAGATTGGCCAAAACAGACCTCCAATATAAAGCCCTTCTTTACCGCCAGTTACCCCAAACAGAAGATCGAGGCAGTACGAATACCAAGTTTCAAACCGCCGTTTCGCTTGTTATATGTAGGGGGGCTCACACCGGGGAAGCGACCTCAGTATGCCGTGGCGCTTTTAGAAGCCTTACGGGCTAGAGGTTTTGAATGTACATTGGATATGTATGGTGACGGGTCTGAGCGAGACAGCCTTGCTGCCTATCTCGAGGTACATCAGCTTACAGGTCTGGTCACCCTTCATGGGAATCAGCCGCCGTCGATTGTAACGAACGCCTATAAACAAAGTCATCTGCTGCTTTTACCCTCGCGTTCGGAAGGATGGCCCAAGGTGGTGGCCGAAGCCATGTTTTGGGGCATAGTTCCGGTCGTCTCACGAGTATCCTGTGTGCCTTGGATGTTGGACGAGGGCAAGCGCGGTATTCTGTTGGAGATGAACCTGGATGAAGATGCAGCGAACTTAGAGACACATGTGCAACAGCCCATGGTTTTACAGGAAATGGCCCGAAAGGCACAGGAATGGTCGCATCAATATACCTTAGATGCCTTTGAGAACGAACTAAAAAAGATGTTGCGATGAGAGTGCTACAAGTAATCGATTCTTTGGATGCAGGAGGGGCGGAGCGTATGGCCGTCACACTGGCCAATGCCTTGAGCCGTACCTCCCATGATTCTTTTTTGTGTGCCACGCGTAAAGAAGGGCTATTGAAAGCAACCTTAGCGCCCGAGGTAGGATATGTATTTCTCAACAAGCGAACTGCTTACGATGTGCTGGCGCTCCAAAAACTCGTGCGGTTTATACATCGCCACAAGATAGAAGTGGTTCATGCCCATTCCAGCAGTTACTTCTTTGCCACACTCGCAAAGAAGATGAGCCCGGGTGTCCGATTGGTATGGCATGATCATTACGGGGATAGTGAACATGTGTCACAGCGCAGGTTCAAAGTATTGAAATATTGTTCCCGTTACTTTGATGGTATTATTTCTGTGAATGAGACATTGAAGGCGTGGGCGCTTGAACAGTTGCACTGTAGCCATGTGAACTACCTGCAGAACTTCGTGAGTATTGATAACGTAGAAGCCACTGAGGACCACTTACCGGGGGAAGAAGGATATCGTTTGCTTTGTTTGGCCAATCTACGTTCCCAAAAGGATCATCTTAACCTCTTAACTGCATATAAGCTCGTCCTGCCACAGTATCCCAATGTCACACTGCACTTGGTGGGTGCTCGTCAGGAAGCTGCTTATGTGCAATCGTTGGAAGACTATGTTAAATCGAACGAATTGACGGGTGTGTACTTTTACGGAGCACAAGGAAATGTACTGTCACTGCTTCGTATGGCAGATATAGGCATCCTTTCTTCCCGTTCCGAAGGACTTCCCGTTGCATTATTGGAATATGGGATGGCTGGTCTTCCGGTCGTATGTACCCGAGTTGGGCAATGCCCCGAAGTCGTGGGCGATCGTGGCCTATTGGTGCCTTCCCAAGACCCTGAAGCATTAGCAACGGGCATCCGGCAATTGTTGGAGGATCAAGCAATGCGCGATGCCCTCGCACATAAATTTCAGCAACATATAAAAAAAACCTATAGTTTTGAGGCAGTCTTGCCTATCTTGTTGCGTATGTATACTTCATGAGAAAGATAAAACCCATAAAGAAGATTACCTATATCCAATTGCTCCTGTTGCATATTGGAATGGCGTTTGCGATCTACTTGGTAGAAGCGACATCCAAATTCTTTCTTTTCGGGGCTGTGGTGTATTTTCTGTATCGTATCGTTTCCGGCGGAAATAAGAAAGATGAGGTGCTGTTGGCGGCGGCTTATGTCATGGGATTTGAGGTGTTTTCCAGAATGACAGGTGGGGCGTTTACCTATGAGTTCGCAAAGTTTGCGGTGATCGGGTTTTTGGTTCTGGGGATGTTCCTAAAAGGATTCACGAGGCGCTCTTGGCCGTATGTCTTTTACATTCTTTTTCTCGTACCCGGCATTCTATTTTCGGCGATCAACCTCAATTATTCTACCGATTTTATGAACGCCATTAGTTTTAACTTGAGCGGACCCTTGTGTTTGGCGATCTCAGCCCTGTATTGCTATAACCGAAAGATGCCTGCCGAACGGCTTAATCAGATCTTATTGGCGGCCTTATTGCCCATAATAGCCATGGCTGCCTATTTGTATGTCTACACGCCTAACATACGGGATGTATTGACCGGCACCCAATCTAATTTTGAAGCCTCCGGGGGCTTCGGACCTAATCAGGTATCGACCATCTTAGGATTAGGGATGTTCATACTCTTCAGCCGGTTGCTTACCATTAAGAGCAGGCTGGTTAATCTTATTGATCTCTGTTTGTTGATCTTCGTGAGTTACCGAGGTATAGTCACTTTTTCGAGAGGGGGTGTGATCACGGCAGGGGTGTGTGCCCTCATCTTTTTTAGCTATTACTTCTATAAAGCCAATGTAAGGGAGCGCTCCTCTCTGTTGCCAAAAGCCGCTATCATTGCAGGATGTATTGTAGTCACCTGGGTCTTCACATCCATCTCAACCTACGGTCTTATCGATAAGCGGTATGCCAATCAGGATGCTGCGGGGCGCGAAAAGGAAGATGTCACTACCGGGAGGGCTGAGCTGGTGACAGGCGAGGTGAAGACCTTTTTGGAACATCCGTTTACCGGAATTGGCGTGGGGAAGATACGCGAGTTCCGTAAAGAAAAGACAGGGCGTATCGTAGCCACACACAGTGAGATAAGTCGTATCCTGTCGGAGCACGGCGTCTTCGGATTGTTTGCACTTATGGTGCTGGTGTTCACCCCCTTGCTGTTTCGAATTAGGGATCGGTCGAATCTGTATTTCTTTGCCTTTTTTATCTTTTGGTTCCTCACGATCAATCACTCTTCCATGCGAATTGCTGCACCGGCCTTTATATATGGCCTTTGTCTAATCTCAATCATCGATGTCAAGAAGAAACCTGCTCTACATAGGAAATAAGCTGTCCAAAAAAGGAAGTACGGTAACCTCTATCGAGACATTGGGCACTCTGTTGGAAAAGGAAGGTTTTGTGGTGCGAACAGCGTCTTCGGTGTCACATAAAATGCTTCGGATGTTGGACATGTTGTGGAAGACCCTGCGCTATGCGCCAACCTCCTCTGTTGTCTTGATCGATACCTATAGTACTCAGAATTTTTATTATGCCGTCGCGGTTGCCCGTCTGTGTCGAATGTTACAGGTGCCCTATATCCCCATCCTGCGGGGTGGCGATCTACCGCAACGCCTTAAGAAAAGCCCTCATTTATCCCGAAAGCTCTTCACAGGAGCGAAGACG
Organism: uncultured Altibacter sp.; assembly: GCF_963972995.1. Taxonomy (NCBI): domain Bacteria; kingdom Pseudomonadati; phylum Bacteroidota; class Flavobacteriia; order Flavobacteriales; family Flavobacteriaceae; genus Altibacter; species uncultured Altibacter sp. Next base: position 6,458 of record NZ_CAXAXI010000025.1, on the reverse strand, counting down.
AATGTTTGTCCGTCGCAGTATCTGCTTGAAGCCTTTAAAACTTCAGGATATAAGAACCTCACCTTCATTCCGAACACACTGGAACTGGATCAATATCCCTTTGTGCTTCGGAAGGAGATACAACCAAGATTGTTATGGGTGCGTTCTTTTTCAGAAATCTACCATCCGAAACTTGCATTGGACGTACTCGAACAATTGATAACGATGGGATTCGATGCACAGTTATGTATGGTAGGGCCGGAGAAGGACGGATCGCTGGAGCGATGTAAAGCGATCGCAAGAGATAAGGGGTTGCCGGTGATCTTCACCGGATTGCTAAAGAAAGAAGCATGGGTGGACCGGGCCAAGGAATATGATATTTTTATAAATACCACCAACTTCGACAATACCCCGGTAAGTGTCCTGGAGGCGATGGCCCTTGGCTTACCTGTAATTTCGACAAATGTAGGCGGTATCCCGCACCTGCTTACCCACGAGGAAGATGCACTGTTGGTACCACCTAACGATGCAAATGCCTTCACGAAGACCGTGGTGCAAGTGCTCGCCGATGCATCCTTGGCGAGCAAATTATCCCGCAATGGAAGAGCGAAGGTAACTGCCTTCGATTGGCAAGTTGTTAAACAAGCGTGGGTTACCCTTTTAAACCAATAAATAAATAGCTACATTTATCGAGCTAAACCCAACCCCATGTCCCAGAAGTCGAATATCCATTTTGATATTTCCGAACGTAAGATCTTGCTCCGTCTTTTTGATATCGCATCCGTACTCTCTGCATTGTATTTGGTAGGCTTGGTGTTCAATTTTGATTATTTTAAGATCAATGCTGATCACTGGGTTTGGTCGATCGTTTTGGCGGTATACCTTACCATATTTGCCACCATTTTCGAATTGTACAACCTTCAAAAGGCCAGCAAGTTTGAAGTGGTCGTGCAAAACATCATTCTTACGTCATCGGTCACGGTCCTCTTTTACCTACTCACTCCTTTTTTCACACCTGCCTTACCTGCCAATCGATTACAGATCATCTACTTCTATATTGCCATCAATCTATCGTTATTTCTATGGCGCTATGCCTATATCGTCTTAATATCTGCGCCACGGTTCTTTAAAAAGGTGGTGTTGGTAGGCAATGCACGTGAATTAGACATCATCATCGAATCGCTACAACGCTCCGATCCTAATTACAAGGTAATTGGTTATATCAATACCGATTCGGTTCGCTATATTTCTGAAAAGTATCCCGGACTTCATGATATTCAAATTTTAAACGTAGCAGATACCTTGTCGGAACTAGGGATCTCTGAAATTGTCGTAGCTACCCCACATACCTCCGGAATGACCGTAGAACTCTACAATGAGCTAATTGCCCTGTTAGAGAACGGGATTGCGATACGGGAATATACCCAAGTTTACGAAGAGATAAACCGTCGCGTGCCGGTGCAGCATGTTGACAAGGATTTCTACCGTTATTTCCCTTTCAGCCGAAGCAATCAGAACAAACTATACCTGTTTTTTCATCGGGTTTTAGACCTGCTTTTTTCCTTGATAGGGCTGGTTTTCGGTCTCGTGATCTTTCCCCTCATTCTTATAGGAAATCTCTTCGCCAACAGAGGTCCGTTGTTCTATACACAGATGCGGGTAGGTAGGAATGGAAGGCATTTCAGGATCTATAAATTGCGAAGCATGGTGCGCGATGCCGAGAAACACGGTGCACAGTTCGCAGAACACAAGGACGTACGTGTCACTAAGTTCGGACGCTTCTTACGTAGGTCTCGTTTCGATGAGATACCGCAATTCATCAATGTGATAAAAGGGGATATGAGCGTGATAGGTCCCCGGCCGGAACGGCCTGTATTTGTAAAGGAACTTTCAGAAAAGATCCCATTTTACGAAGTGCGGCATTTGGTGAAACCGGGAGTGACCGGCTGGGCACAGGTGAACGCCAAGTACGGGATGACCCAGGAGGATGCTTTGGAGAAATTACAATACGATCTCTACTATATCAAGCGACGCAGCCTGTTCTTGGATATCAGTATTGTGATAAAAACCTTGAGTACCATCATTTTCTACAGGGGACAGTAACAGGATTGCAAGTTGCGCAAATTCACTAATTCACTCACTTTTCTACCACAATGTTAAAGCGTCTGTTTCTTCAGGTAGTTGATCACAAACACATAGCGTACGGCCATGGCAACAAAGAGGGGTATGAATGCGTAGGCAAATTCCTGTACCCCGGTGAACCAATGGATTACCACCATGATCAATAGTAATAATAAGAAAATGAGATAACGACGAAGCCATACAGGAGGGTTCCTTTTCGCCATATAGAAAGCCAATAGCAGGTTTACCGGAAAGGCCCACAACATATTGTAATTGTTCGCTGTGGCGGTGTGGTCTGTCGCCAGCCATAATAGCAATAGGAAGAATCCTATCAAACCTGTAACAAAGAATAAAATGCCGTCCAGTCTTCTGCAGCGTGTGTTCTTTCGAATGTCTTTCATCGTCATCCCGAGAATGAACATCGCTATAAGCATAAAAACGAACAACGGACTCGTAAAAAAGTGGGTGTTTTCTTCTTTAGGTGTATTTTGAAATAGCACCTTAGTTTCTGCAACAAGGGGTTGAGATCCGGCAGGTGTTTGTATCGTAGCTGCTTTTGCAGCTTCAAAGATGTATTCCGGAAGAAATTGATGTTCCCAAGGCGAAGCTTCTATGTCCACAACCGCTCCAATCGCCACATCCATGCCCAGGCTTCCCCAACTATTCCAATACACGTTTTGCTGGATCAATTCACGAAAGGTATGTGGTTCGTCAACATAGGTATCGGTATAATTGATGGCATCTCCGAGCGAAGCTACCAATACGTCGCGAATCTTCGTAGCACAATTATCGTAAAAGAAATCGTATTTGTAATATTGATTTTCCGGAAGCGCATTTTCCTGCAGGTAGTTGAAGACCGCACGTTTCTGCACATAAGAAAGTTCCAGTGTTTGTTCCTTCACCCACCGGTTTTGGGCGATGTACATCGCAAGGAAGGGTTCATAATAGCTTACGCCTAACTTATAGAGCAGTTTACCGCGGGCGAATTTTGTATAGAAATTGGGCGTATCGAAATCGTATACCCCGTAGTTATAAACAATGTCTATACCGTTGGCAGGGTCGTTGATCCGAAAGGCACTATGACCAAACTTATCATACAACTGCTCTCCGGGACCTACTGTTAAGATACTTACTTCTGCTGCTTCAGAAAGTGTAAATGATTGTGCAAAGACAGCACTTTTCAGAAATAAAAAAAACGCGAGAATGTAGAGTTTTTTCATAAAGGAAGAGGCCTTTTTTAAATTACTTCGGAAGGGATCATCTAAAGATGCTCCAATCCAATTTTACTGAAAACACATTGCTGTACAAGGCAGCACTTTGATCGCCAATATCGGTCAAGGCGTAATCTACTTGTATTCCCTTGTATTTGAAGCCCACACCTATGTTGGGTTGAAACCCTACCGAATCACTGCCGTCCAACTGTGTTATATTTTGAAAATTCCCTACGCCGCCACGCACAAAGACCATGTCAATATATCCAAATTCAAATCCAACGGCCGGATCGATGCTGGCAAAGGATGTCGAGACGATGTCATTGGTCTCTGCAAATCGGAAATTGAGGTCTACTTCCGTTAGTAAGGAAAAATCGTAGTGAAATATAAAAGTACGAGCAACTCCCAGTTGTAACTTAGGAATGGTGATCTCGGTATTTTCAGGAAGTTCTTGGTTTTGACCTTCGACCGCACCTGCGATATCGGCAAATTTCTCTTCGTCAATAGACCAGGCGTTAAAAGTAGTGGTGATGTCTCGCGCCATGAGCCCAAACTTCCAGTCATTCTTTTCAAACTGTATGCCTGCATCCAGACCAAACCCCCAAGAGGAGGCGAAATCACCAATGATCCGGCGGATCACCTTGGCGTTCACTCCAAAATTGAGTCCGTCAAGCGGCAACCTTCTGGCGTAGGAAAACGTAAGTCCGTAATCGGCCGTAGAGAATAAACTAATTCGGTTATAATCGATATTACCCTGTTCATCGATCAATTGCGTTGTGTTCAGGATATCATCCACCCCAAAGCGTATCACAGAGAAACCCACAGCACTTTCATTATCAAGTGGCATGGCGAAGCCGGCATAATCATAGTTTGCGATGTTGGCAAAGTAGGAAGCATGCATGAGGGAGAGTTCCTTTTCTTCCAAATTTACGAGTCCGGCAGGATTCCAGTAGACCGAATTCACATCTTTGGTAGAAGCCACCACGGCATTTGCCATTCCGAAAGCAGCCGCATCGACCCCAATATTCATAAATTCGTTAGAGTACTTACGAACCGTTTGAGCTACTGTGGTGAGCGAAATAAAAAATAAAATGAAAAGGGCCTTCTTTTTCAAGCGTTTAATTTTGCGCAAATATCTCACTATTTTACAGAATACTAAACTATATTTTTGGCGACATATTGTACAATTATAGGGTTAGACGCGAATACTTTCCTATTTTTACAGTATTGATCAAAAATTATGGTAAAACAGATCCCAAATATCATCACATCGCTTAATCTGCTATGTGGTTGTGTGGCCATTTTATTCGCGATTTCCGGCGATATGGTAACGGCAGCATTCTTTGTTTTCTTCGGAATCTTCTTCGATTTCTTCGATGGTCTCGCGGCGAGACTCTTAAAAGCTCAAAGCAAAGTAGGTCTTGAACTCGACTCTCTGGCCGATGTTGTGACAAGTGGGGTGGCACCTGCCTTGGTGATGGTCCAGTTGTTGCATTTGTCTTTCTTCGGTACCGAACTATCCATCACCACGATGTTCGATGAAGGGGCTTGGAACAGTTCCTTGCGTATGTACTTGCCCTTTGTAGGATTGCTCATAGCTGTTGCATCGGCGTACCGACTGGCAAAGTTTAATGTGGATACGAGGCAAACGACAAGTTTTATCGGATTACCCACACCGGCGAACGCCTTGCTTATTCTAAGTATTCCGTTGATCCTACATTTTCAATTTACGGAAGCCGCCGCTTCCGTATTGTTGCATCCTTGGTTTCTTATGGGGCTCACCGCCGTAAGCTGCTTTTTACTGAACGCCGAACTCCCGTTATTCGCTCTTAAGTTCAAGAGCTGGGACCTGAAATCGAATGCCTTGCGGTATATCTTTCTGGCGGGTTGCGTGTTGGCAATTGTGTTGCTTCGGTTTATAGCGATCCCCGTGATCATTGTGTGGTATATGGTATTGTCGCTGTTTTGGAAGCAGCCACTAGCAGCACACTAACGCCATGGTAATGTTCGGCGGAAAATCAGGAGATTCCTGAGTATCCTTTATTCTTTTATCAGCTTAAGTGTAATACTGCGCTTTCCGGAAGTAATGGTACAAAAGTAAATGCCACTTTCTTTGCCTGTCATGTCAAGTACTGTTCTGTTTTCCCCGGGGACCACTTCCTTTAAATCCTTGCGTTGTATCTCACGACCCAATAGATCGTGCACCATTATAGTGACCGGACTTGAATCGGGGACTGTAAAAGCGAGGGTAGTTGTCTTTTCGAACGGATTAGGGAAACTGATCCCTTCCAATCCATTATGTGAAGCGGCCAAGTCCGGCACACTCAGGAGACGTTCCAATGAGCGATCCACACATTCAAAACCGGCGATCCCATTGGGGTTGTAAATACTGAAACCTTCACTTTGGGTGAGTGCCCAGATATTTCCGAAGGAATCCACTTCAATATCTTCCACTTGCTTGTGCGCCAACGGAGAGTCTGCTGCCAGGAAGGTGGTAAAAGTAGTGCCCGTCCCGTCGAAGTAAGAAATTCCACCATAGTACGGCCAGATTTGCGTATTATGCGCACTTATATAAATGCTATCATTGCTGTCAATATCGATCGCAGTGACATAGTCTGCTGCGATATTGCTGTTCGTTGTGTTCCAGTTGGTCCATGTGCTTCCGTCGTATTTCCAAAGTCCTGTTGTTGTGGCCAACCACATAGCATTGGTGCTGTCAAACTGAATGTCCTGTACATGTTCAATTCCCTGAGGAGTGAGGTCCATGGTTGTCCATGCACCTGCTTCGTAAATATCGATCCCTTGGTAATGACCAATGTACATCTTCGTTCCGTATCCTGTTAGGCAAATGGGGGCACCCGTTAAGCCATTGGAAAGATCGAACAGTGTCCAAGTGTTATCTACTTTATCATACATAAAAGTATTGACCCCCGAGCCTCGTATAAACACATGTCCGTCTGTGGTAGCCTCTATTTCTTCAGGAAATTGAAGTGCGGGATGGGAGTTGGTATTGTCCCAGATCACCCAAGCATTGTAGTCCTGATAGTCGCCGTTGGGTATTTGTATGGCATAGCCTGAAGTGCCGCTGTAGGTAAACCAAATATCGCCGTCGCCATCCTCAGTGGTCGATGTACCAATGGTGGTTTG